>NZ_JAJCNB010000049.1:0-13222 GCF_020560825.1 Dorea sp. 210702-DFI.3.17 | reverse complement strand
AAGGATCTTGTAAGCATTGCGCTTGTGTGGGTTCAAGTCCCATCTTCCGCATTAACTTTTCAAATTTTATATTGTTTGTAATCATGTAAATGATTTACATAAATGCGGAAGTGTCGGAACTGGCAGACGAGCAAGACTAAGGATCTTGTAAGCATTGCGCTTGTGTGGGTTCAAGTCCCATCTTCCGCATTAAAAAACTCAGGTAAAAGTACCTGAGTTTTTTTCTTAAGAATCACAGCGTTTCCTGCCTCTAGACTTCAAAATCATTGCCTTGCTTTGGTCTGCTTCTAACTTATTCTATTTCGCTGATATCTTCAAGTGGTATTCTGCATCCATCTTCCAGCACAAGAATTTTTTGATATTCATCGATTTTTTTCACGATTCCTATTTTTGTCTTATAACTGCCACCACTTTTTCTTCCATCCGGAACATAATATACAAGTTGGATTCTCTGCCCCGGCTCTGACACAATTTTTTGAAGCTTCACATTCAATTGTTCTTTCATCTCTTCATCCAATTCCATACGTATATCTGTAACTCTTGCCGCCTCCTCGATTGCTGCCTGGTGTCCGGTCAGTGCTGCAAATGGCGCAAACTGTGCTGCCCGGTCTTCCACCGGCATAGGTTTATGCCTTTTCGAAACAGGATGTGGCAGATTGATAATATCTTCATAATTTAAATTTGTATTGTCCCTATCATATCCAGTCATTTTCCACCTCAATTTATTCGCCATTACTACGTTTCTATGCTTTGTGCCCGCCAATCTGACTATTCCTCTCAACAGCCGTGGCACCTTCTTCCAGATTCATACCTTTGAGGAGAGCATTTTTCCCAAATTTCTTTTTGATATCCAGTGCTGCATGCTGCAATTTCTTTTCCCGTTCCAGCTTCTCTTTGCGTTTCTGCTGTTCCTCTTCCAGGTGACTATAATCGGTAAATAAATCTAACTGTTCAAAAGAAGCCTTCTCTTCCGCCAGCGATTCATCGACAACATGATTTGCCGTAATATATACACGGCGTACGAAAAGGTCAGGATTCACGATTTTGTCATACAATTCCAGAATCATCTCGATCATCTCTATTGAAGAGGAAGTTCGGTTTTTCAGATTTGCTGTTCCATGTGCATGCTTGGGTACTTTTCTTCCATAGCGGTCCACCGTAATTTCCCCTTGATACTGTTTCTTTTTGTTTCCACTTTCCAGATTACCAATATCATAACCAACCGTCAGAACAAGCTGATCTGTCACAAGATGCTTATCCACCAGATCAAGTGCAAGAAGGTCTGTCATTTCCTTAATGATCAGTCTGGTCTGTTGAAAATCATATGGGCAATGCAGTACCTGTCCGGAACCAATGCTGTTACTCTCTGGTTTATAGGCTTTGACCTGAGCAATCGTACAAGGTTCCCACCCCCATGCATGATCAATGAGAAGCTCTGCATTTACCCCAAACAGCCGATACAGCAATTCTTCATTATAATAATCTGTTTCTTTTCCAATGGAACATCTCGCCACATCTCCCATGTTATAAATGCCATGAGACAAAAGTTTTTTTGCGTATCCCTGTCCTACCCTCCAAAAATCCGTAATTGGCTGATGCGTCCAAAGCAAACGTCTGTAACTGATTTCATTGAGTTCTGCAATTCTGACCCCATTGTGATCTGGTTCCACATGTTTTGCCAGAATGTCCATGGCAACTTTACAAAGATACAGGTTCGTTCCAATTCCTGCAGTCGCAGTCATTCCCATTGTATCGTAAATGTCCCGGATTATTTTTGATATCAGTTCTTTCGCCGTCATTCCATATGTGTTCAGATAATCCGTTACATCACACATAATCTCATCGATAGAATATACATGGATATCTTCCGGTGCCAGATATTTTAAATAAATCTGATAAACCCGTGTACTATATTCCATGTAATGCGCCATTCTCGGGGTTGCTACAACATAATCTACAGCCAGATGCGAATTCTTTTCCAGTTCTTTCTTATCAAAAGAAGAACCGGAAAAACAATGTTCCGGTATCTGTCTTAATCTCTGATCATTCACTTCTTTTATACGTTGTACAACTTCAAACAATCTGGCTCTTCCAGGAATCCCATAGGTTTTGAGCGATGGTGACACTGCAAGACAAATTGTTTTCTCTGTACGGCTTGCATCTGCCACAACCAAATGCGTACCCAGCGGATCTAAGCCACGCTCTATACACTCCACAGACGCATAAAAAGATTTCAAGTCAATTGCTGCATAGATTCGATTCTTTTCCACCGGTCACACCTCCTTATCTTATACAATCCATTTTACTTCTTATTCTTCAATACATATTTTCTAATATAAGAACAGGTCTTCTCTTCTCCCTCTTCTGCCAGCATCTTAAGCAATTGATGCAGAAGCTCTGCTGTCTCCGGATGAATCATCTTGCCAAGCCTTGCAGCACCTTTTTCATAGTATTCCAAAGGTGCCTGATTCGTATACTTCTCTTTCATATAATTCTTCGACGCTGCCACACGGTCGATAAACATTTCCACCACATATCTGACCGGCATCTTCATACCGATAATTCCTTCATTCAGATCAGTACTATAATCCAGCCAGTATTCATAGTGATGCCTGTTGCGCCCTTTGTGGTGCAGCCATGCCGCAGAATAACCTTTCACTTCCCGTTCTGCATTGTTAGGGCTTCTTGTTCCCTGATAGAACTTGCAGCCCACTAGAAATTCAGTTGGTGAATACTTGGACAGATCATGCAGAAGGCCCTGTTTATATAATCCAACTTTAAAACAACCTTGGCAGACAAGCCATTTATGGTGATTGATCGTCTTCAAATGTTGCAGTGCCTTCATACAGTTTCTCCTTTCCCAGATACAAGAACAACTATCTCTCGCTCATCCAATTCTATATTTCTCTGATTTTCCAACACAACCAGATCTTTTAAAATGCCTTCTTTCGTTGATGCTGCTTTGTACCATTTACGGCCTTTCTTTAATGCCGGCAACGCAAATTCGTGTTCCAGCCAGTGCATATTATAAGCCACAAAGCAATCTGCTTCTTCCTTATCCTGACTACTGTAATATATGCCGATCTGTCTGCTCGCCACTTCAGTTGACGCTCTCCATGCCATCTCTCCGTGATAGGATACGTCCGGCATTCCACAACCGCTTTGGTCTATTCCAAGCAGCTCTTTCTCCTGATGAAACAGCCTATATTTCTTCCGAAATTTGATCAACTGCTTCACAAACTGATACATCTCCTGTTCTTTTAACAGATTCCTCCAGTTTAACCAGCCAATCGGATTATCCTGGCAATAAACATTATTATTACCTTTCTGGGAATTTGCAAATTCATCCCCGGCAAGAATACACGGAACTCCCTGGGAAAGCAATAGCAAAAACAATGCATTTCTCATCTGGTTCTTCCGAAGCTCCAACACAGCTTTCTTTCTGGTCAGCCCTTCTGCGCCACAGTTCCAGCTATAATTATAATCCGGTCCATCCTGATTGTTTTCTCCATTCGCCTCATTATGCTTGCCATCATAGGACACAAGATCTTTCAGTGTAAATCCAGTGTGAGTTGTAATACAATTATAAATACCTTCCAGATCCCATCGTTTTCTTGTCTGATACATCACATCCGTTACAACCCCTTCGTCACCTTTTAAGAAACGACGCATCACATTCTGATATTCTTCTGCGTGTTTTAAAATCCGGACTCCCGTAAGAATTGGATCTTTTAAAATGATATCCATCGGCACATTGTATGGATTCAGTATAAATCCATCCACATGATATTCCATCACATAATTTCTCAGACAGTCTGTCACCATCAGCCCGGAAATACCTTCTGCAAATGGCATCTCAAGCACAACTTCAATACCAGCCTTATGACAATACTTCACAAGATCTTTTAATCCTTTTACTCCATCACCGTCCTTGGCATAAGCACTTTTCGGTGCGAAATAATATCCCGGACCATAGCCCCAGTAATTTATCCGCATTCCTGTTTCTTCAAACTCATAGACAGGCATGCACTGGATCTGGTTAATTCCCAGATCTTTTAGATAAGGAATTTTCTCAATTACCCCTTGAAATGTTCCTTTGTTCTTCACTTTTGAATGAGTATCTTTTGTAAATCCACGGACATGTATTGCATAGGCAATCAGTTCTTCTTCCTGTATCCGTGGCGACTGATCTGCCTCCCAGTCGTAATGATCTTCATAAAATATACCGCGCACATTTTCTTTACTTTTTTCCGATATTTCTATGTTTTTAAGCCATACTTCCTTTCCAGAAAGCGCCTTTGCATAAGAGTCCGTCACACTCTCGCCATCTATGTCATAATTATACTCATATGCCTCTTCCTTAAGTCCGTCAACCGCCATATAACACACCGAACCAATCCGGTCAGAAAAAACATAAGAAGCCAGCAAGCTGGCTTCTCCTTTCCGATAGAGCAGAAGCTTACATGTTTTCCCTTCCGGGACCTCCATGGCAAAATTCGCCCTTCCATTTTTATATGTCACACCCAAAGGCAATGGGCTGCCCGAAACTTTCTTCATGCTCTGTCCTTTCCGCTGTTACTGCCAGCCATCTACTCCGTACATGTCAACATTCTCCTGATTGATCATGAACACATTTTCTTTGATTTCCTTTTCATAATCTTTTCCATTTAAAATGTTAAGAACTGTATTTGCAGCATCTTTTCCCATACTGATTGGAGACTGTGCCACTGTTCCTGCAATCTGATTCTCTGTCTTTTTCAGTTCCTTCTTAATATCCGGAGAACCATCTACTCCATAAATGAGGATCTGACCCTGCTCCGCTACATTCATAGCTGTTTTGGCACCGACTGCCATCTGATCATTTCCACACATAATTGCTACAATATCGGAATTCTCGCTTAAGATCTTCTGGGCTGCTTCCAGAGATTTTTGAAATTCTCCGCTTGTATCCTCTCTAGCCACAATTTCAAAACCATTTTCCGCTTTTGCCAGGGTCTCCTCGAACCCTGTGATTCTCTCATTCACAGAATTCTGTGTCGGGCATTCCAAAATTGCTACTTTACCTCCATCCGGACATCTCTTGATCAGATCTTCGCCACACAATACACCAGCATTATAATTATCAGATCCAATATATGCATCCACATAGTCCATCTCTTTTACCTGAGTATCTACATTGATAATCTTCACATCAGCTTCTTTTAAAGCTTCCAGAGAAGGGGTGATCTTCTCCCAGTCCACCGGACTTAAAATAATTGCATTGATTCCTTCGTCAATCATCTCCTGGATCTGCGAAGCCTGCATATCTGGGTCAGTCTTCGGATCCTTTACGATCAATTCACAATTCTTCCCATCCAATTCTTCTTTGATTGCACTTTCCAGTGTGAGAAAATATGGATTCTCCATATCAATCCCAGAAAATCCTATTTTCCAGTTTTCCTGTTCGTCCTTATCCTTTTCTTCTGTATTTTCATCTTTAGAAGCAGCATTATCTTCCGGTGTTCCTACATTCTTTTTACATGCAGTAAATGTAAGAGCACACAGCAGTATCAATGATAATATCCGCAATGCTCGTTTCTTTTTCATCTCTGTTTTATCCTCCTTGTGTAGCATAATGCTATACTTTAATTATTCATTACAATTCACCAAAGCCTGTGAACTGTAACTATTTTACAACATTTTTATGAATTTGGCTACTATCACTTGCCTTTTACATGCTCCTTTGTTACATTAGATATATACAATTTTAACAAAAAGGAGAATTCATATGTGTGAACATTGTCATGAGGAAGAATATAACGCCGTTATTCTGAATCTGGAAGACCAAGACCTGGAGTGCGGCGTTATCACCATTTTTGAGATGGACGGACAGGATTACATTGCTCTCTTCCCAATGGATGAGAACGGTGAGCCTGCTTCTGATGACGTCTATCTGTACCGCTATCACGATGACGGTGATGAACCGGAAATCGAATACATCGATGATGAAGATGAATTGAATGCCGCATCAGACTGCTTCGATGAATGGCTGGATGAGCAGGAGTTTTTAGACAGTGACGAGTAATTCATCAATAAAACGGGACGGGGTTTTGCTCTTCCCGTTTTTTTCTTTTACATAAGTGATAAAAAGCTTTTTCTTCGCCCGTGTCATAGCCACATAAAAAAGTCTTCGCTCTTCTTCTAATTCTTCTGGTGTCCCCGCTTTTTTATATGGTGTCACTCCTTCATTACTTTCAATCACAAAAACAACTTCATATTCCAGACCCTTTGCTCCATGCATCGTCAGACACGTTACTCCGTCACCGGTGCCATTGCCTCGCTGTTGCCGCTGCATTTGCAAGGTATGCTTATATTCTTCTACATGCGCAAGCCACTCTGGCAGAGTCTGAAATTCCTTCGTCCGCTCCTGAAGTTCATCCATAATTTCTTTCAATTCTGAATACTCCATCTGATGTCCAAGAGCATATTCCTTTAGAAATTCATCATACCCGATACTCTTACGGATATATTGAATTGCAGCATAAGGCGTCTTTGTGCGAATCATCTTCATATCCCACTCTAACTGATCAATTCGATCCTGCATCCACTCTTTATCACAGTAGAAACGTCTCAACGATTCATAAGTAACCGGTGTTTCTTCCATACAGCCACGGCTCAAGTAACGCTTCGGCCGATTAGCAATCTCCAGGAAATCTCCCCGGTCGTAAGTTCCAACTGCCAGCCGGAAATAGCAGTTCATATCCGTACACACAAAATGTTCATACAGATGATGAATCCTCTCCTTCATGGAAAATGGAATCTGATACTGGGTAAATGTCTCCGCCAGCACCCGTGCATCTTCGCCTGTCCGGTACAATACAGCCATCTGCTTAAGATCGACTCCCTTTTTCATATACTTTTGAATCTCTTTTAAAATATATTTACTTTCATCAAGCGGATCCAGTGTCTCCTGCACATGCACAGTCTCCTGCGCTTCCCGAAATGGCTGGATTTTCTTCTCATACCGGTCTTTATTATGCCCGATCACACGAAGCGCACCTTTCACAATATGTGCGTTAGAACGATAATTAATATCCAGCAAAATACGCTTTGCCTCCGGATAATCCTGCATAAAATCTTTCATGATTCCTGGTTTTGCACCGCGGAATCCATAGATAGACTGGTCATCATCCCCAACAATGAACAGATTATTCTCCGGCGCTGCCAGCATACGGATGACATCATACTGCACCTGGTTAATATCCTGGAACTCATCTACCAGCACATAGTGATATTTTTCCTGCCACTTTGCAAGAAGATCCGGTCTTTCAAGGAATAATTTTCGACACCAGATCAACATGTCTTCAAAATCAAGTTTTCGGTATTTTTTCTTTTCTGTCTCATAAATCCGGTAAAGCTCCCGGAATTTATCTTTCGGAAATCTTCTGGATTCATAAAACTCAATATCGACTGCATTATTTCCTACATTTCCAATCTCTTCCGATAGCTCCTGAAGAAAATCTGCTTCCTGGGATTTTTCGGTCTGTTCCCAGTCCATTTGTTTTAATATTTCCTTTAAAAGTTGATTTTTTTCTTCTTCGGACAGAATATTACTCCGATCCAATTTATACGCCCATTTCAAAATTCCGTAAAAAATACCATGAAATGTTCCAAATGTGACGGGAAGCCTTCGCCCTTCCATGACATATTGAAAACGATCTCGCATTTCTCCTGCCGCATATTTCGTAAAGGTAATGACCAGAATTTCTTCTGGTCTTACCTTATATACTTTAATCAGATATTCAATTCTTTTTGCAATCGTAAGAGTTTTTCCCGAACCGGGACCAGCAAGAACCAGACACGGTCCTTCCTTATGAGAAACTGCCTCTTTTTGGGCTTTATTAAGACTCATAGACTCCCCTTATCTTTCCAGTAATTCAATACCTTTCTGAATTCTCTTAAGAGACTCTTCTTTTCCGAGAATCTCCATGATCTCCGTTGCTCCACCCGGTGTACTCTGCTTACCAGACACAGCAGTACGGATTGGCCACATAACATAACCTGTTTTGAAACCTTTTTCGTCTACATAAGATTTCAGGGCTTCAAACAAAGCATCATTGCTGAAATCATCCTGTTTCTCAAGAAGTGGATATATCTCTTTTAACACTTCCAAAGCCTTTTCTTCATTTGTCTTCATTTTCTTATGGCAATACATTGCTGTATCATATTCTGGAAGCTCTTCAAAGAAGTCAATCTGCTCTTTGATATCCGGGAAGATTTCAATTCTTGTCTTAACAAGTGCTGCAATCTTCTTAAGATCATAATCTTTTGTAACAACTTCTTTGATATATTTTTCAGCTCTTGCATAGAACTTTTCAAAATCCATAGCCTTCAGATATTCGCCATTCATCCATTTTAATTTCTGAATATCAAATACTGCCGGTGATTTGCTCATATTATGGTAATCAAACTCTTTTACAAGTTCTTCCAGAGAAAATATCTCCTGGTTTCCTTCCGGACACCATCCAAGAAGTGCAACATAGTTAATAACTGCCTCTGTCACAAACCCCTGCTCGATCAGGTCTTCATAAGATGAATGACCACTTCTCTTACTTAACTTCTTATGATTCTCGTCTGTAATCAGCGGACAGTGTACATAAATCGGTACTTTCCAGCCAAATGCTTCGTAAATCTTATTATACTTTGGTGAAGAGGAAAGATACTCGTTACCACGCACGACATGTGTAATCTCCATCAGATGATCATCTACGACATTTGCAAAATTGTATGTCGGATATCCATCGGATTTGATAAGGATCAAATCTTCCAATTCTTTATTCTCTACAGTAATATCTCCATAAATCTCATCATGAAATGTTGTGGTTCCCTCTGTCGGCATATTGAAGCGGATAACATAAGGTTTTCCTGCTGCAAGATTTGCCTCAACTTCTTCTTTGCTAAGGCCAAGACAGTGTTTATCGTATGCTACAATTTCTGTCCCTTCTTCTGATACTTTGCTCTTTAAGGAATCCAGTCTTTCTTTGTCACAGAAACAATAGTAAGCTGCTCCTTTGTCAATCAGCTGTTTTGCATATTCCAGATATAAGCCGGAAGCATTACGCTCACTCTGAACATATGGACCATGTCCCATATCTTTATCTGGTCCTTCATCGTGAATCAGGCCTGTCTCCTGCATCGTACGATAAATAATATCAACTGCTCCTTCCACATAACGTTCCTGGTCTGTGTCCTCAATACGAAGCATAAAATCCCCGTCTTCATGTTTTGCGATCAGATATGCATACAGTGCTGTACGCAAATTTCCCACATGCATTCTTCCTGTAGGACTTGGTGCAAATCTTGTTCTTACTTTACTCATTTCTCTATACTTCTCCTAATTCTTTTAATATTTTCTCTAATGTAATATCCACCCGCTCTGAAACGAGAATATCTGCATATTTATCTGAAAAATGTGGTTCCGGATTGACCACGATCAGCTTATCTCCTTCATAATAATTGATAAGCTGTGTACACAGATATGTCTTCAGGTTCGTTCCAAGAACAAGCAGAACATCCGCTTTTTGGACTTCATCGGCTGCTTTTGTGATCACTGCGTTGTCTACCTTCTCCCCCATCAGACACACACCTGGACGAATTGGTGCATTACATTCCGTACAAAGAGGAACTCTCTTTGCCTCCCGGATATATTCCACCGGATATTTTTTTCCACAGTGCGGACAGTAATTCTCATAAACACTGCCATGCAGATTAATCACATTCTTACATCCTGCTCTCTCCGGCAGACCAAAAACACGTCTTGTGATAATTGTCTGAAAAAGTCCTTTTTCTTCCAGCTCTGCCATCTCCAGATATCCTTTTCCTGGCGGTATATCAAGGGCGCTTAACAGTTCATTACGATAAAATTCAAAAAACTGTGGTTTTCTGGTCGAATAAAATGCACTGGTGAACATCTCATCTACTGAGTAGCCATACTTTTGTTCAATGTCATAGGATTCTTCTCCATCGCGGATAGCCGGATATCCATTCTCCTGTAACATCTCAAATCCACTGAGTACAGTTGTATATTTACTTTCCTTTAGAATCTTCAAAAGATCTTTTCCAACCATAAAAATACCTCCTATTCTCAAGTCCTTGAACTATTTTATCACATATTCCCATGGTTCTTCAACCTTTTCCGCTTTCTCTTTGCTCTCCAGTAACGAATCTGGAATACATCTCTTGGAATTGATACAACAAAAATAATTCCCAGTACAATGGCAAATGCAATTTTCACTGCCTCTAATCCCTTCACAGCTGCCAGTGACATCTGACCTGTCACAAGGTAATATGCTGTATAATATATTCCGGCTCCCGGAACAAGTGGAATAATTCCGGAAACCAAAAATATCGTAATCGGGCATTTTTTCCGTACCGTCAAAATCCTGGAAATCAATACTACTGCCAATGTTCCTACAAAGGACGCCAATGCCACAGTTGTCACCTGACACATTGCCAGATACAAAAGCCACCCTGCCATACCGGTAATTCCACATGCTGTATAATATTGCTTCGGTACATTGAAAAGAACTGCATATGCCAATGTCGCCAAAAATGATTCTACGATTGCAAGAATTGTTGTTGTAATCATCGTAAAATTCCTCCCATCATCGTATTATAAATACTAAGAGTCACTCCGACTCCAATGGCAATATATACGAATACAAGCAGTGCATCGATCATCCGTACAAGCCCTGACAGAAAGTCTGTATCCGCAATATCACGGATTGCATTGACAAATGCCACTCCCGGGATCATCGGCATAATTGCTCCAACCATCATACCATCCAATTTCAATATCGGCAGAAACGGTATATGCATAAATGCAAGTGCCAGCACCGTCATGATCACGCCTCCGACAATATTTACAATAATTTTTGAAAGGTTGTGCTTTCCGGCAAACAGCACCCACACGTATGATAAAAAACCAATTAAAAATGCAGCCACGGCTTCCGAAACACTTGACCCTAACATCAACGCAAATGTTCCACTGGCAAGCCCCGCCGCCATATATTGAAACCACCGTTTCTTCGGTGGAATCTTCTCAATCTTTTCCAGTCTCTCTTCTGCTTCTTCCAGTTTCACACGTCCCGCTGAGATTTCTCTGGAAAGCTCATTGACCTCTGCTACAATTCCCAGATGGGAAGAAGAAAGTGGTACATGATTCACTTTTGTATAAGCTTCGCCATTTTCATTCTCTGCACTTACAAAAATACCATGGCTCATAGAAAAAATATCAACATGATTCACATGAAAACGTCCACATATTCTCTTAATCGTCTCTTCTACACGAAAGATTTCACCTCCGTTTTTCAAAAGTATCTTTCCTGCATGCATAGCCATATCAACGACACGTTTCACATCTAATACCACATCCAGATTCTTTTTTAGATAAATCATATCGGTCAATTGTATTCCATTTTCATAAATCGGTTTCTCATAATGATCCACAAAAAAATTTGCAACGATATGTGAATTAACAAATCCACATTGTTTATAAAAATCCAGCGTATTCGAATTGTTCCCTGTACCGACATACATAACATCACAGGTCACACTGTAATATTCAGAAAGATAATTGACCATATAAGTCCCATATCCCTGTCTTCGATATTCCTGTGCAGTGACCAGATTCTTCAATTCACATCGTTTGTTTTTCATATGTTCCACAACACCGATTGTCAGCACTTCACCGGCATCTTCCAGCACAAACATATCACTTTTATCCAGATACCGCCGGATCATATTCTCCTGCGGATCTGCAATCAGGAGCATTTCAAGATAATTATCTTTATCTTCAGTAATCTGTCTGATCTCCATAGGCCTTCTCTCCTTAATATTCTCTGTAGTTCCTGTTTGTTTTACAAATTCCCAATTATATCTGTCAGAGAATCCGTCAGTTACAATAATCTGTTATAAGTAAACAGCGCCAATATACTCTTCCAAAAATGTTCTGTATACTGACGCTATTATATCACTGGATTAATAAAATAGATAGTTGTTTTTTCTATATACAATTTTATATCTTGTATTTTTTCACGAACAACCTGTCGCATTAACGTATGCTTTCCGGTTATTTACAAATTCTTGCCTGTGGCATACATGCAAGGCTTCCATCTGCATGATACAAAATACCAAACTCACTATAATATGCCGGATTTTCCTTTGCAACTTGTATGAAATCCACATTTTCCAAACAGTCAAAAAGTCCGTCATCCATATGCACAATATTTGCTGGAATATAGACTTCTTCTGTCTCATTCTTCAGGGAACTGTCTGAACGCTCAAATACATCTGAACGGATTCCTTTACATCTTATATCTGTTGGAAATGCTAATACTCCATCTGGTGCACCACTTAAGATTTCTGTCACATACCCTTCTGAGTCGATCTTCATTCCGGAAATTTCTATATAGACAGGTTCTTCTAGGACATTCTCATTATCTGTAATCGGATAGACAATTGGCTGTTCTATGATTCCCGATACCAGATCAGAATCATCCCCTTTATCCGGAATCGGAACTGATATATTCTGATTAGCAACCGTTATATCCGAATAATCCATCATGATTTCTCTGCTAACTGATTTTCCTGTACATGCTATATTCTTTGCCTCAACAATATGCTTTATTTCTCTGTTTTTCATCCCACATAAATCCGCATATTTTCTTCTTGCACTTAAACTCCCAAGAATATTCTTTTCCATTGTCAACATCGAAATCTTTTGTCTCAATTCACTTGAACACACATTTCCATATGGGAATGCTTTTGTATCCGTATTCACGACTTTTCCCATTCCACTGATTTCCTGAGCAGTGTTAAAATCTGTAACATAAGTCAACGGATTAAGAACTCCAAACACCACCACAACCGCGATTGCAAATGCCAACACGAATCTCTCCGTCCTTCCGGAACTTTTCTTTAGAATATTTTCCATATTCTATTCCTCTCTTTCTCATCCTGTTTCTGATAGAACTATCCCCAAATATGTCTTTGTTTTGTCCATTATAAAACAAATTTATAAATTTGTATACAAAAAGGAAGTGGCAACTCGCCACATTTTACATGTTGACAAATCACCACTTTCTTTTATTTCATATACACCTTAAAATTAACTGTAATTAGTTAATATATCCGGCTTTCTTAAGCTCTTCATGAGCTTTCTCAAGGTTTGCATCTGATACAC
>NZ_JAJCNB010000048.1:0-13758 GCF_020560825.1 Dorea sp. 210702-DFI.3.17 | reverse complement strand
ACATTTACTATTCCTCCGCTTTTGTATTTTCCACCTGTTTTCTTGTTCTTTTATTACCTGAAATCATTTTATGTCCCGTATACATAGACATGAGCATACATATAAGAGTGCTACACGCAAAATACCTATGACCTGATTTGGATCCTTTATATCCAGTATAAAAAGTTCCAATCATAGTAATTAACGCTCCGATTGACCAATACTTATGTGCTTTCATTTTATACCTCCAAATTGATTAAGCTGTTTTCAAAATAAATATCTCTGGATCATTAACAATATTATATATTCTATCCATCACTTTCGACAAGCAGAGAAAGAAATATAATCAATCCATCCGGATTATACTCAAGTGTTTCATTGATAAAAGCTTCTACCGCTTTATCCACATCTCCTGAAACACCTCCGAAAAGATTAATGCCAGCTGCCGCTAATGCGGTTTGAGCACCTCCTCAGCTTCCGCCGCAGATCAAAACATCTGCATCTGTTTTATTTATTGTCCTGCTCTTAACGGCAGCTTCCCACTCGTGTCCTTTCTCACATCTCCAAATCACTTTCTTATGAGAACCAATAGAAACCTCTGTCGGTTTTATCTTATTCTTTTCCGACCACTCCGAAGCAAACTCCTCAAAGCTGTCTGTTTCCAATATATGCTGTATGAAAATCATAACTCCCTGCAATATAAACAGGCAAAGAATCCTGATGATTCCATGTTTCATATTTTATAGAAATCCCGAATACGCTTGTAAACATATTTCTCGTTCTCCTTTTAACTCTTTTTCTTTCGTTTTAACTTTTGCAATGTTAAAAGTCAAGTTTTTGAGTTATTTTGATTTTTCTAAAATTCTTTTCTCTCACACCCTGTATTTTCCTCCTCCATCTTTTGTATATGTAAGAGGGTTCGTAGATTAGAGCAAGATCCACCCAGGTATTACCGTATCGCCATTTTGTGGCTACGGCATACCTCCGGGTAAGTCTCTTGATGGGGATTCCGATTCCCCATACCCTCGTACAGACATCAAAGATATCTGTAGGCTCTCTATCAAAGATAGTTCGAATATTGGGAGAGATAAAAGCAGACATGATTTTAAAAAATTATGAAAAAATTTTATTCCTCTACCTACTGTAATAAGGAACGGGTATCTGGCGATGTACGCCTTCCACTGCTTTTTCATCTGTTTCTCCATTTCGGAGCAACAAAAAAATAGCCGAACATCAAGAATATGCGGGATCTGGTTATCCCATCATTCTCAATGTCCGGCTATTTGGTAACTCATATCGGTTCCGTGGCTCGGTACAAAGCTCAATTATTCAGTTGTCTGCTCAATCTGTATTGATTTTAAATTTTCTAAACTTGATACTCACTTTCTTTAAAGAAAGGTCAATCTCATTGACATATTAAGATTTAATTCTGCCAACACTTATAGCAAACCCATTGACTTTATAACAAAATTTATGTATAATTTTGTTATCAGATAAGGAGGTGCTTTTATGCCGACAATCAAATCAAGTGCTGATTTAAGAAATAATTACAATGAAATTTCTACATTTTGTCATAATTATCCAGAACCAGTTTTCATTACGAAGAATGGAAAAGGCGACCTTGCAGTTATGAGCATTGAAGCCTACGAAAATCTTGCCAGCCGATTTGAGCTTTACAGCCAAATCAAGGACGGAATGGACGATATTGCATCAGGCAACACCCGACCTTTCTCTGAAGCTATGGCAGATATCAGGAGTCGCCGCACACGATGAGTTATCAGCTTCATATCACATCCACCGCAGAGCATGATATTATGCGTGCTGTGGATTACACCGAATTTACCCTAAAAAATCCACAAGCTGCTGACAATCTGTTAGATGCTGTCACAAAGCAGATAGGAACATTATCAGATTTTCCTCAAAAGTTCCGTCTTGTCGATGATCCTGTTTTAGCCAGTTGGGAAATTCGTTTTGTAATCATCAATAATTACCTTGCCTTTTATACTATTGATGAAGAAAAGCAGACCGTTATTGTAGTCCGTTTTCTCTATCAAAAAAGTAACTGGTGTTCCATTCTTCGACAGGGATTTCCCCTGGTTTAAGGAATCTGTTTTTGCAGATTCCTTTTCTATAAACTGTTCCTCCGATTTCTTTGTAATATTGTCATAATGTCAATATTCTTCCACAGAATCCCCCAGCTTATATTTCCCGTTTGGTTCATTCCACCCTTTCAGTAGCGTTTTAATCCCTGGCATCGTATAGTCCAAAAGATGAGTCAGTTCCAACACACTTTCCACTCGCATCCGCATATAATGGCGGTACTGTCGACCTAAAGGCTTTAGTTCTAACCTATTTTTCATAGACTAACTGCTCGTGTTTTTGTTCCATATTCTGTTTTAATTTACTGAAACATCTTCTGTTTGACTTAACTGTTTATGAACATCACGTCCACCATACATAATTCGCACTACATATACTATTTCAGTTTCATCATCTGTTTTGTAAAATACCAGATAATTCCCCACTGGAAAGAATCAAAGCCCTCTGCTGCGCCACGGTTCTTCCTCATAGAGCCGATTTCTGTTCGGCATAGTATCCAGCTTCCGAATTGCCGTCATAATCCGCTCTGTCTGTCCTGCAGCATTCTCCGAAGCTAACAGTTCCTCTGAAATATATCTGAAAATATTTCGCAGATCTTTCTTTGCTCCTGCTGTATACATCACTTTATATTTCATATACCAAATTCCTGTTTCATTTCTGCTTCAACTTCATCTGCTGAATACACTCTGCCAGCCTTAATATCTTCCATGCCTTTTTCTATTTCTGCATTGAACTGTTCCTTTGTCAGAGAGCCATATGCAACAGGCTCCTCATAAGCTGGAAGTTTCATCTCAAAAGGAATTCCTCTCTGGAGTACAATCTGTCTCAGAAACATTCCTACTGCATTGGACATTGGAATTCCAAGTCGATCCAGCACCTGCTCTGCCTGTTCTTTCACTTCAGGCTCAACACGTGCAAATACATTTGCTGTTCTTGCCATAGATATCGCCTCCCTCTTTTTTCTTCATTATATCTTGTTTGATTGCAGTTTGCATGCGTTTCGCAATCTGTTTTCGTAATTTCATATACCGGCAGACGGCAGGTGGCAGATAGTGTATCTATAAAAATCTGTATTTGCTTCAATGACTCTGCCACCTGTCATTCTTTTAATCGAATACTATTCTCCTGCTTTTCATTTACTTGGTACTCTTCCTGTGCAAAAAGCTGTAGACAAGTCTGATAGTTGATTCCTGTTTCTTTCGCCTGTTTCTTTAATCTTGTGAGCACAGATGCACCCATATCTTTTATCTCTTTTACAGCCATATTCCAACCACCCTTCTTGCTTTCTTCTCCACACCAAGCTTTGAGGCATACATCATTAGTTTCGCAGCATCTTTCTTTTTATCACCAATATACCTTTGAATTACAGTATTAAAGACCTCTCCATCCATCGTATTAACATGACGCAAACAATCACATACAACACGCTCTCTGTCATAAATCTTTACCGTGATTCCATCTATGTTTCCTTCACTCACACCAATATTCAATCTGGATGTTTCAATAAAATGTGGTTTTATGATAGGAAAATCTAGCCTATAACATTTGGATTGAAGATTCAGAAAAGGCACTTCAAAAATTTATAACTGCTATCGTTGGCGTTATATCTGAAACTAAAATATTTTCTGATGTGACTATTAATGAGGTTAAAGAAGTTGTATATGATAATGTGATTGGCTTTACTTATGAAGCTTTATCTGATGGTAGAGCAGGCGTAATCATTCATTTACTTAATAATGAAACTGCTAGTTTTCACGCTAATTCAATAGCATATATAAAGACTGAATAATTCGAAACCCCTACGGGGGGCTATCGGACATGAGCGCCCCGATACTGACGAGATAGCTTGTATACAGTTTTAAAAAAGTTCACACGTATGAACTCAAAAGGAGAGAAATGAAATGAAAGAAACAGAGAAGAAAAAAGAAGTAACACGGAAAGGTAATTTATTGTTTCGTCCATCTACATTTTCGGATCAACGAAAAACTCCAATGGACTCAACAGACTAAAGTCCATAAATCAGGACCACCCTAACGGGTGGTTCATTATTTTATCCATCTCGTAAATTATACTTTTTCTTCTCGAAGTTTTCAAGATATCCCTGCTTCTTTTGATACACATCACCTGCAATTGTAATCTCCTCATTCTTGGACTGAACAGTTTCCAGAATCAGTTTTATGCTGCACGACACTTTGTATAGTTATAAACTCAGTAGTTTGTACTATTCTCGTAACCATCTACAGATATCAACCACTTGCACTCCTTTATAATCATAAGTTTCATGATGTGTTCTTGCGATTATCATCTTAGGATATGCATCTCTTATTGCAAGCAAAGGCGAATATTCTCTTTCAAATGTTTTTTCATCTGAAATATTATCGCTTACCTGAATATATATTTGAATCTCACGTTTCTTTGCTACAAAATCCACCTCTTTTTTATATAGTTTTCCTACATATACCTCATATCCTCTCCTACGCAACTCCAGATAAACGATATTTTCGTAAACTCTTCCAAAGTCCATGTTTCGTGTACCATTGACTGCATAACGAAATGATGTATCACAAAGATAATATTTACTATTATTTGCCAGATATTTTTTCCCTTTTAAATCATAGCGTTTTGCCTCATAGAACAGAAATGCATTTTCCAAATACCCAATGTATTTTGACACCGTCTTTCTGGTTATCTCGCTCTGGTCATTTTTTAAAGTTTTGCTGATATTATTAGGCGAAAGTAAATTACCGATGTTATCCATCATAAATTCAGATATGTTGGTGAACTCTGATTTATTTCTTATCTTATACTTTTCAACCAAATCTCTGATAAGAATGGTTGAATACACATCCCTAACGTAATCATACTGTCTGTCCTCGGTCTTATATACATAAGATCCAGGCATACCACCAGTTCGGACATACTGATCAAAAGCTTCATCATACCTGTCTGTAATTCCATAATAAGTTAGATATTCCACGAAAGAAAATGGATATACTTTTATTTCCATCGTTCTTCCGGTAAAAAGTGTTGCTAAATCTGAGCTTAGCAAAAATGCGTTTGAACCGGTAATATAAATATCATAAATTCCTTTTGTATAAATACTATTAATTGCAAGTTCAAACTGCGGGCATAGCTGAACCTCATCAATCAATAAAACATTCGTCATTCCCTCTTTGTACTGATCCAAGATATACTTATGCAATGCATGATACTCCAACAAATGATCAAACTCTAATTCCTGAAGGTTTATCATAACAATATTTACCGGTTCCTCTAATGACTGCAAATAAGAAACAAACTCTTGCAGCAATACCGATTTACCGCTTCGTCTGATGCCCGTAATTACTTTTATATCCGGTGTCCCATACAATTCAATCAGTTCGTTTAAATACTCTTTTCTTACGATAAGCTGCATACCGCCATCTCCTATTCCCACTTTTTTAATAATTTTTATTTTTCGGTAATATATTTTATAGACTGATATTATCACACTCTGTGCATTCTGTCATTATTCTATTCCCTCTTTCTAAAAATTATTCATTTTTTGGTATTAGTTTTTTGATTTGGGAATAATTTTAAAAATTATTCTAAGACTCCTATCGAATCTGTCTATCAAGTCTACAGTTCTTTCAGAACCTCTCCAATATCTTCATTCATGCAGACAGACTTTCTCCTTATTTCGTCCGGTGCATATGCTTCCCCCCGGTTCAGACACACATAAAATGCATGTTGAAATTTGTTTGTCATCTGCCAGAACGGATATTTTATAATACCAGGGGTATTATATCCTACACCTAATTCAAGGAACACTATTTTCTGCTTTTTATGATCCTGTATAAATTTCTCGTACCGTTCTGCTGCCTGGTGCCATCCGTCATCTTCAACAAATGTCTGATCCGATCTGAGGTTCATGCTCATCGGCTTGCCACAGTGTGGGCAATATGGAATCAGACCCGTTGGAACCGTAAGCTTTATTTCTCCGTCTTCCGGTTTTTGCAGTTCCCCGTCTTTAATCTGAAATCCCTGACTCAGCACCATTTTTTTAATAGCCTCTTCATTGTCATAGGTTTCCTTATGGCAAGGTTCACTACATTGAAACAGACCATAATCTCCCTGTGTATAAAAGATTCTGTTTTTATCGAACCCGGACTTCTGGAAACAATGATCCACATTTGTCGTCAGTACAAAATAATCCTTCTCTTTCACCAGATCATGCAAGTTCTGATATACCGGTTTTGGCGCATCCGTATATCGATTAATATAGATATATCTACACCAGTAATGTGTCAGTCTTTGCCGTGAACGGTTTTCATCAGCAAAAACAGCAATACCTCTTGCACCTCGGTTGACCCATCTGCCAAAAATTTTGTTCCACTGCTCTATCTCAAGAACCGCTGTTGCATCAGGTCGCTGTGCATATACAAGTAGCTGTTCGTCATAACGTAACTTATAATTTCGGCAAGCCGAAGCCAAGAATGCCTGCCAGTTCTGAGGATTTGACACAACCGTTTTGCAGGTGCGGTTGTAAAGCTCAGAAATAAGGTCATATTTTCGTGCCATTACTCTTGCACCTCCTTATCGCTGTTTTTCTCTGTTTCTGGTCTTGTTTTTTGACGGTTCGGATTGATTGACAGGTTCAACTTTACTTCCACTAAGCTCCATTTTTTCAGCAAACTCGCATATATGATAGCAGCAATTTCCGACATACAAATGGTAGTCATCAATATACTTGCACACTCTGTCTGCTGTGTGTCCATCACGAAAAGTAATCCTGATTTTCCCTCCATCGGGAATATAGAATTTCAAATTGTAATGACTGTCTATAAATCGAATTTGCTTTTCCTGCGGCTCTGCTCTATTCTCCTGTTGCTTCATTTTCCTTACCTCTCATTTTTGTTGCTTCATCAGAACCGCCGCCCAAATACGAAAAGAGTTTACCGGACTTTGTATTCTTCTGAAGCTCCATAATCACACCCATATCAGGAATCGTGATATTCGGGATTTTCAGGATTGCTTCCATATCAAGCTGCTGCAACTTTTTCTCCGTATCACAACCGGAGTCAAAGAGTTTATTCAGCACCTTGACCTTATTCTGAAAAGTTGCTTTGTCTTTCACGAAAATACCTCCTTAGCTAATGTTGATTACAATAGAAATACTGCCGCTCTGTTCTTCTTTCTGCGGATTACGTGAATACTCAGGAAAAAGGGACTGTACTCTCTGCCTTGCCCTGCGTATGGTTTCAAAACAAGGAAGTCCGTATGCTCGGTAATTAAATACAATATCCTCAAGCGGAAGATTTCCGGCAGGTATATATCCGTACCGATTGTAATAATGCAGAATAAGAAGCATATCATCATACCTCGACATCGGGCATGCCTGCTCGGTTACAGTATAGATACCCGGCATAAGATTATCAATCTGGAACTTACCGCCATTGGCTGTTGTAACCGTCTGATTGATACCGTTTCCGGTAATTGTGAAGTTAATACCGTCAACCTTGCCGTCCTCACTGGTCTTTACAATCTGACAAGAGCCATAGCTGACTTTCATTTTCACATAACCGTTGATACTGTCGCTTACTTCCTGAGCATAGCTGACAACATCCTGCACACTGGAGTTCTGACCATGTTTACCCTCTGACCATACAACCACACCTCTGCGGACTGCATTTTTCTTCGTTGCGGTAATGGTAAATTCCTTACTCGGTGCAGTATCCATAGAAACAGTA
Organism: Dorea sp. 210702-DFI.3.17; assembly: GCF_020560825.1. Classification (NCBI taxonomy): domain Bacteria; kingdom Bacillati; phylum Bacillota; class Clostridia; order Lachnospirales; family Lachnospiraceae; genus Dorea; species Dorea sp. 210702-DFI.3.17. The sequence continues at coordinate 5,950 of NZ_JAJCNB010000048.1, read as the reverse complement.
AGTTTGTTACCATTCACTGAAAAGTTCACTCCACTGATACTTGCCTTGAAATTATATTTGGACAGCACATTGTTTGAGTCTGTCAGGGTAGTTGTGTACTTACTTCCATTCCACTCAAGTTCTATTGTCTTTGCCGAACCGGATGATTTATTACAAAAGCTTGGTATGGTCGCATGGTTCTGTACACTCTGCACCATACTGTTGTAATAACTGAAAATCTTATTGCGGAGCGGATGCCTTGCATTGATGACATCTTTCACATTGCTGCAACCACTGGCTGATACATGATTGAAGTTCACATCACGCTCTCCGATAACAGTTTCCCAGATAAGAAGCTGTGTGGCATAAGCCTGTGCAATGCTGTTTGCTGCCGCTTCATTCTGTGACCTCCAAGATGTCGAGATTGTCCCACGATAGCCATACTGTAAAATACGACCAACGAAAAGACGGATTTCATCTCCGGAAATAACCCCGTTGGATGCAAGGTTATTAAAATAATTTTCGTCATACTTATTCATTGTCTGACCGACCTTGAGCGAAATTCCCGGCTCAATACAATAAGCAACATTGCCTGAGTATGAGCCAATAGCCTTAAGATTGGTAAAATTGGAACGTCCGGTATGCCAACCATTTTTCAAGGTCAAATTGCTGTGTCCCCATACCCCATCGTAATTAGCATCGCCATCACGAGGGAAATCGACCATATAAACATCGGCTTTTTCTCCCGAAGCAGCATATGCTGTTGTCGAGCTAATGCCTGCAAAAGTGGTCACACACATAAGGGTCGCCAAGAAAAGCGACGTGACTCTTTTGAATTTTGACTTTATCATTGCGTTTCCTCCTGTAAAAATTGAAAAACACACCGTATCTCTACGATGTGCCTTTGTGGATTTTCTTTTACGACAAGATTTACCTGCCGAAAAACAAATGCGGATTTTTCGTTAATTTTTCATTTTACCATACACCTCCAGTCCGTTCATACTGTGCGATTGCCCCTTAGAGATAGACATATACTTTGAGATAGTTATATTCAAGTGAGATAATATATATCATTTTCGGTAGGTAGAAGTATAACTAAGGGGTTAGAGTGTGAGAAAGGGGAACTGTAACTCAGCCTATCTGCTGTCACGTTCTGCACGATTACGCAAAAACTTGTTGTAATGCTCCAATGCTTTGCAGACAAAATCCTCCGTCTGACTGACGGGAATGTTTTTCGGGATAAGCTGTCTTACTCTGTCGCCCCTCAACACGATTTTTTCCTTTTGGTTCGGCTTTTCCTCAGACATAACAGCGTGGATTGCTTCGGTTGTAAGGTTGCCCTCGTTGAATAACTTTCGCATACGGATTGTCTGGTCGTGTGACGGGGTTGCGTCATTTAGGTCGATTTCGTCAACCACATCACGCTGGCAATCTTCATCAAGATAAGAAAGTTCCACGGCAGGACGCATTTTAATACGCCCCTCATCAACAAATTCAAGCAATTCAGGAACAAGGTTTGTCAGACGAATATACCTGCGTATTTGTTCACGACTTTCCCCTACTTCTTCTCCAATACGAGAAACCGAAAGGGCATCTTTACCTGCCAACTTCTCCACCAGTGGTGTAGAAGTTAAATCTGTTCTTTGTCCCTGCCTTTTCATTGCTTCCAAACGCATTTTATAGGCAAAGGCTTTTTCACTCGGCAATATCTCTGACCTCTGGAAATTACTTTCAACCATTAAAATGGTCGCTTCATCTCTGTTCAGGTCTACAATCTCACTTCTCAGTGTTTCAAATCCTGCCAGTTCACAAGCTCGCTTTCGTCTGTGTCCTGAAACAAGTTCGTATCTGCCGTCCTCTTTCTGCCTTACCGTTGCCGGAGTAATCACTCCTCTTTCCTTGACACTCTCCACAAGCTGCATCATATCTTCATCGTCCCTGACCTTAAACGGGTGGTCGGGGAAATCATCAATTAGCTCCAATGGAATATCTCGGATTTTTGAAAGCTGTTCTTCATCTCTCTGTGCCTGCGTGGTAAATAAATCATCGAGCTTCGTGAGAGTGAAGTCGCTCTTTCTTCCTGCCATCGGCTAACACCTCCTTTGTAAATTCAGCGTATGCCTTAGACACTGTGCTGTTTGGCTCATAAGCATAAATACTCTTGCCTTTGGAAGAAGTTTCAGCGGCTTTTACGGCAATCGGGATTTGTGTTCGATACATTCTTATCTGATTACCAAAGTTTGCCCTGAGTGCTTCCACCGTACTCTTTGCAAGGTTTGTTCGGCTATCCACCAAAGTAAGAAGCATACCGTCTATCTTAATATCCGGATTGATATACTTCTTTACTTTTGAAATGGTCTGCACAAGCTGTGTCATACCCTTTGCAGGCAAATACTGAGCCTGAACCGGAATAATAACACTGTCTGCCGCCGATAAAGCATTGAGAGTAACCATACCAAGTGAAGGCATACAGTCTATAATTACATAATCATATCTGTTCTTCACTTGACTCAGATAATTCTTGAGTGTAGTTTCTCTGCTCATTGCGTTCACAAGGTTAAATTCCATTGCTGAAAGCTCAAGGTTTGCCGGAACAAGGTCAACACCTTCTTCGTGGTGCAGGATACCAACCATAGGGTCTGTCATCGTTTCATTGATTACATCTGTGAGTTTCGTTGCAAGCGTGATACCCAAGCCGTCTGTATCCTGCCAACCAAGACAAGTCGTTAAATCTCCCTGCGGGTCTGCGTCTATGAGCAATACTTTCTTGCCCTGCATTGCAAGCCCGACTCCGAGATTAACGGTTGTGGTAGTCTTTCCGACTCCGCCTTTCTGGTTACATACGGAAATCGTTTTACAGTTTGACACTTCTTTTTGCCCTCCTTTCTGAAAATTCATAGCCACCGCATTATGGCTATGTACCTGACCGACTCATTTCCTAATCGGTCATAGCAATATTTGTTCTCAACACCCCTTGCCAAGCAAAATGCTTATGGGAAATCACTAAGGAACAGACTGCTTATCTGTATCATAGGGTTCTAACCTCTGCCGGGTACTCCGCCAGCTCCGTAGAGAAGTATCATTATCATTCTGACTGTCATCGCCATATCAGGGGCAACCTGATACTCATAGCCGGAGTTCTCGCTATTCTGAAATACAGAAATCACGGCGTACCTGCTAAAGTGGCTATCATCAGAAATAAAGTCTTAGTGAATGACTTATTCAATTTTCAAGCGAAAAGGCTTCCGTTTTTGCTATCCGGAATGAACCCCTTCACTCATTTGGACAAAGGGGTATGAAATGCACACCCAAAATCTCCTCTTTTCCAAAAAATTCTTCCAAAAAATTTTTGAAATAAAAAAGCCGCCTGCTCCGGTTAGGAAACAGACGGCAAATCACGTTCTAAATGTATTCAATTTTCAATTTCTTTTTCTTTGCTTCAAGCACTTTACATAGAACATCATCTACTGCGTCGGTGTATCGTCCCTGAGCTGCTAAATTGTTCTTCAATTCAATGAGCAATTGTATCACTCGGCTTCGTTCTTCTTCATTTAAGTATAGATGATAGGTTTTCTCTCTCATTGGCTGTCCCTCCATCTTTCAAATGTATTTTTGATTATCTCCACATCTTCCTCGGTATCAGAAGAAATAAATATATGTACGTTCTGAAAAGCTTTCTTTAAATTATTGGCATAATCCAGTTCTGTGCCTTTCATCGGCAACTTAATCAGCCTTATTCCTCTTTGCTTGCACATATATGCTTTCATTATTTCTATATTCTCGTCAGCACTTTCTGACTCAATAGCCAACTTCTCTGAAGCTATGTATGTTTCAAGCGGAACTCCAAGCAATCGGTCAGAACCAAGTTCTGCTTTCAAGCCTTTCTTATTAGAATAATAGCTGACAGCCAAAGCAGGAAACAATGACAAATACTCCTGCTCACAAATTCGGCAGCCTTTATTCAATATCGTTCTTTCATTTATCTTCATACTCCACGAATGACCGTGCCTGCATTTCCACCACGCTCTCTTTGCCGAAGTTCGTGATACCTCTGTAGGTTTCAGTTTATTCTGTTCATAATCCCATTCGCTAAGAAGCTGACTGTCTGTTGTCGCCAAATCATTATATCCGGCAAGGACTTCTCTCTCCGCACAAACGGGGCATACCGTACCTTTCACACGGGCATTGATAACTGATTTCCACTCGTTACCGCATTTTCTGCACTTCCACCAGACATTTTTCCTCGATTTTGCATTTACCTCATCAGGCTTCAATGGTAAGTTCTTCTCCGACCACTCCGAAGCAATTTCAGGGTGTGTTGTCTGCAAATCATTAAACCCTTTCAGGAATATGTACCCACTGCAATACGGGCATTTGCTCCCACCGGAACGAGTAGAAATAAGGGTGTTCCACTCTCTGCCGCAATCCTTACACTTCCACCAAGCCTTACGATTGGCAAAGACCGTAACCTGAGTTGGAAGTAACGGATAATTTCTATCCGACCACTCGGCAGCTATATCCGGCAGAAGTGTTGCAAGGTCATTAAATCCTGCCAACACTTTATTATGAGAGCAGTACGGACAACCTGTTTTATTTATTGTCCTGCTCTTAACGGCAGCTTCCCACTCGTGACCTTTTTTACATCTCCATATCACTTTCTTATGAGAACCAATAGAAACCTCTATCGGTTTTATCTTATTCTTTTTCGACCACTGCTTTACCAATAGTGGCTCTAATGTCGCCAAATCGTTAATACCTGCAATCACTCTCGCACCGGAACATATCGGACATTTCTCTCCATTAGAACGAGCCTTAACGCTTGCCTGCCATTCATGACCGCAAGCACCTCTCCACCATACTTTTTTATTTGAACCGAAAGTAATCTCATCAGGTTTAAGCGGTAAGTTCTTCTCTGACCACTCAGGAACAAGTTCCGGGCGTACTTCTGCTAAACTGTTATTCATAGCCAAACCTCAACCTCCTTGTGCTTAGAGTATATGAAGTTTTAGCTTTATCTTGTAGTTTGCGAATATCCGTATAAATAGAAAAAGCCCTTTGAGAAAGGGATTTCTCCTCTCTCAAAGGGCAAGTTGGCAAACTGAAAGTTTCACATTATCTATTACAATGTAAATAATGCTTTTTCGTAGTCCTTAACATAATACTTAATATTGGTTCTACCTTTTTGTATTACAGTATGTCCCTCCTTCTCAAGCATCTCCTTTTGTGCCTCAACTCCTCCAGGATACTTTGCATTTAATTCCCCATTTGCTTTTAATGTTCTCCAATAAGGTGTTTTATCTTCTGCACGCTGATAACTCGCCCATGCAACTATTGAAACAAAAATTCCAGCTGTGATTGGCTCTGTAAAATCAGCACCGCTTTGTTTAGCAAAGTAATCTCTTATTGTACCTACAGTAAGCAATTTACCACAAGGCACAAGTCGCATTACTTTGTCATAGTCAATAGGTGGGGCAAAGTACATTTTATCTCCACCATATTTTTCAATGCTCTTTTCATCTGTTATTATTTGAACTTTAGGCATATCCTTGCTATCCATAAGCATAGCATTAAAATCTTTTTTATCTTCATTTGCCATAAGTATCACCTCCAAGCCAATCATATCTCAATAAATATACTCATGCAATGAGACGGTTTTTAAATTTCTCTCAAAAATTCCGATTTGTATTTCTGTTTGTTTTAAAAATGGGCAACTCCAATTGGAATTGCCCACTCATTGCACTAATTATGCGATTTTTTCTTGCTTGCACCGATTTCTGCATCAAATGATGTAAGTTTGATGTAAATCGCTGTTTTTTCAGTTTTTTATCAAATGAAGTATGTCCCGTCTATTTGGTAAAACGGTACATCTTTACATCATCTTAATAGAGCTTCGCACCTGCCGGAATGTGGTCATCTACCATCAGAAGATGAAGCTTTTCTTCGCCTTCTTCTTCATGAATAGCACTGAGGA
>NZ_JAJCNB010000047.1:0-14774 GCF_020560825.1 Dorea sp. 210702-DFI.3.17 | reverse complement strand
GTCATGCAATTGCATGACGCGCACCTCGCAGCAAGAATGCCGAGGCATTCTTGAAGTTTGAGGATGCTAAGTATTAAGCATGCGGTCAAAGGTTCAAAGGAGCCTTTTAAGTGACGCCTCTGCATCGTAAAAAGTGCAGAGGTGTTTTTTTCTCATGATATAATAGATCTTAGATTTGAAAAGAGGACGAGGAAAATAGAAAGGAATGAAAGATGGTATTATTACAGCAGATGGGGATTTTGTTCGTCTATATGATGATTGGGTATGTAGCATGTAAAAAGGAATATTTTGATCAGGAATTTGGAAAGAAATTATCCTGGCTTGTAGTAAATGTTGCGAATCCAATGTTGGCAATATCAGCAGTGGTGAACAATGAGGAACAGATCGCGAAAAAAGATTTTTATGTAACTGTATTGCTTGCAATATGTTTTTATGCGTTTTTCTTAATTCTTGCGCAGATCCTGCCAAGACTGATTGGTGTACAAAAGTCAGACATTGGTGTATATAAAATGATGACTACCTTTAATAATATTGGATTTATGGGCTTTCCGGTGATTGCCGCAGCATATGGAAATGGAGCACTGATCTATGCAGTTCCGTTTTCTATCATGTTCAATATTCTCTGCTATACATGGGGAATCCAGACGCTCTGTGGGGGTGGTGAAAAGGGAAATTGGAAAAGAATTATAAATATAGGAACCATAAGTGGGATTATTTCGATTGTTTTGTTTTTTATGCAGATCCCGGTTCCGAAAATGATCTGTTCTCTCTCAGCAGGACTCAGTAATCTGACAGGTCCGCTTAGTATGCTGGTGATTGGTATTTCTATCGCTGCAATGGAATTGAAAGATTTGTTCACAGATGTAAAACTGTTGAAATTTGCATTAATTAAATTACTGGCTGTCCCTGTTGCTGCAATGCTTCTTGTATGTCAGGTAATAGATAATCGGTTGATCTGCGAAGTATTTCTGGTCATGATGGCAACACCGGCAGCGAGCATGTGTGCAATGCTGTCTCAGCAGTATGGAGGGGATTATGAACTGGCAGCAAAAGGCGTGGCGCTGACTACAATCTTGTCCGTTGTAACGATGCCAATTGTATCCGAAATCGTATTTCATATTGCTGTATAGGTAGGACAGACATATATACCAGATTTTTTAGATATATGTTTTATGGTTTAATAAAAATACCAGGCCTTAGGCCTGGTATTTTTCTCGTCATTGCTGTCTTAATCTCATTTCATGTGTATGTCTTTTAAATATCAAAATGCTATAAAAGTTGCTTTTTATATATTATAAAAGGTACATCATCTAAAATATGATTAAATCATTCATGATTAAAGCTTAGTTACGTTAACAGCCTGAGGTCCTTTAGCTCCCTCAGTAACGTCGAATTCTACTTCCTGTCCTTCCTCAAGAGACTTGAATCCTTCCATGTTCAGTCCTGAGTAGTGTACGAAAACATCGTTTCCGGACTCATCAGAAATAAAACCGTAACCTTTTTGGTTGTTAAACCATTTAACTGTACCTTTCATTGATAGTACCTCCCTAAAAATTAAAAATAACTAAGAATGCTTTATCACATTAGCATGTATCAATAAAAAAGTCAATAAAATATGGAATATTTGTAATGTTTTTACCAAAAAAGAACATAAAAATGTAAGGAATTCGTCAGATACGGAAACCATTTGCTTGACGAATGGTTCACGGACGTGTAAAGTAGAATAGAGTATTAAAATGATTTTTACTTTATAATAATGAGCAGGGGTTTTGTAGAAGAATGATTACACTGACAGGAAAAAAGATATCCGAAGGTATTGCAATCGGGAAATTAACATTTTATAAAAGAGACATCAAAGAGATTAAAAGAATCTATGTAAAAGATGTAGAGAAGGAGATTCAGCGTTATAAGAAAGCAAGAGAAAAAGCAATTGCTGAACTGGAACTTGTCTACGATCTTTCTGTGCGTGAAGTCGGTGAGGCAAATGCCGCAATCTTCGAGATGCAAAAGGAACTCCTGGAGGATCAGGAATATACAGATCATATTATAAAGAGGATTCTGGAAGAAAAACTTAACGCAGAGTATATTGTTCAGACGTCTGTAGAACAGTTAATTCGAATCAGTAGTCATCAGCAGAATAATCCAATTCAGGGAAAAGAAGAAGATGTCAGAGACGTGGCAATTCGTGTGATCCGCATCTTGTCCCGAAGCTGGAAGGATCGTATGCTGACAGATGAGCCATTTGTCATGGCTGCGAGAGATATATATCCAAGTGAAGCGCTTCAGTTCGATAAGGCAAAGGTACTGGGGTTTGTGACTATGTACGGAACAATTAATTCACATACTGCCGTTCTGGCCAGAACGAAAGGAATTCCGGCGGTCATCGGTCTTGGAGAATCTCTGAAAGAAGAATATGACGGAAAGACAATTATTATAGATGGTTATGAAGGAAAGATTTATATTGAGCCTGACTATGCAACTCTAACGAAGATGCGGGAACGCAAGGATGCGAATCTGAGACATGTCAGGAATTTGGAACGTCTGAAAGGTAAGGAGAACATTACCCAGAGTGGTCAGAGAATTGATATCTGTGCCAATGTAGGCACAAGAGAAGATATTGAAAATGTTTTAAGAAGTGATGCCGGTGGAATTGGATTATTCCGGAGCGAATTTCTGTATATGGAAATGGGAAGCAAACTGCCTTCCGAAGAGCAGCTCTTTCAAGTTTATAAACTGGCAGCAGAGTCTATGGGAGCCAACCGTGTTGTTGTCCGAATCGCAGATTTTGGCGGTGACAAGATGGTAGAAAGTGTAGATCTTGGAGAACAGGCAAATCCGGCGATTGGGCTGCGTGGAATACGTATTATGATGGAAAAAGAAGAATTGTTCCTTCCACAGTTTCGCGCGATTCTCAGAGCTTCTGCACTTGGAAATGTATCTATTATGTTTCCGATGGTTACATCCATGGAGGAAGTGGCAGCGGCAAAAGCCCTGCTTGAAAAGGCAAAGAAGCAATTGAAAGATGAAAAGACTGCTTATAATGAGAATATTGAAATTGGAGTCATGATCGAGACTCCGGCAGCAGTCATGATCAGTGGAGAACTGGCAAGAGAAGTAGATTTCTTCAGTATCGGAACGAATGATCTGTTGCAGCTTACACTTGGCATGGATCGTGAAAATCCAAAACTGGACAAGTATTATAACCCATACCACCCGGCTTTGATGAAGATGATCCGAATCGTAGCCAACAATGTACATCTGGAGGGAAAAAGAATCAGCATCTGTGGAGATCTGGCAGCAGATCTGAGCATGACAGAATTCTTCGTACAGATTGGAATTGACGAACTGTCCGTAGCGCCACACCAGGTACTTGGACTTAGAAAGAAGATCCGAGAGATACAGTAGTTCGACTTGAATATAATAACAAAATGCAAAATCCTCACATTGATATTCCGCGCACGAAACATTGCGTCGAGCCATAAACTATCATCAAGTTCGGGAGAGCCCTTCTTGATGATAATCGTCTCGACTCCATCGTGCTTAAGTCATATCACTGTGAGGATTTTGCGTTATTTATCATACAATCCTACTAATCCCTAATTGTGCAATCTGCAAAAAAATCTACATGAATTTTTGACTATTATTTTGACTGAAAATGATTGACTCTGACTGAAAATGATTATATTATGTGATTGAAGATGAACGAAGTTGACTGAAAATGACTGAGAGGTGATTTGATGCTGGCGGAAGAAAGATTCCGGGAAATTCAGAAATATGTGGAAAGCCATGGTACTGTGACAGTACAAGAGCTGACAGATCTTTTGAATACGTCAGAATCTACGGTGCGGAGAGATCTGACAGAACTTCACAAGCGTGGAACTCTTATCAAGGTTCACGGTGGAGCGACAACTGTTGGAACTTCCGTGAGGACAAGAGATGAAGAATTGTCGGTCAGACGAGACCGGAATACAGAAGAAAAACATAAAATCGCAGTATATGCGGCTGAACTGATAGAGGCAGATGATTTTGTATATCTGGACGCTGGAAGTAGTGTAGATCTTCTGATTGACGAATTGAATGAAGAGTCAGCTGTTTTTGTGACGAATGCGATCGGGCATGCGCAGAAGCTTTTGAAAAAGGGGTATGAAGTTCTTTTGATCGGTGGGAAATTAAAAGGTGTGACGGAGGCAATCGTCGGTGCGGAAGCATTGGAGAGTCTGAACCGGTACAATTTCACAAAAGGATTTTTTGGAACGAATGGAGTTCACCCACAGAGGGGGCTTACCACACCAGACAGTGAGGAAGCGCTGGTCAAAAAAAAAGCGATGGAGCGGTGTGCACAGTGCTTTGTACTGGCAGATTCAAGCAAAATCGGTCAGGTAACATCAATTACATTTTCTGATATGAAAGAAGCTGAGATTCTTACAACAGAGCTTAAAGATTCTTCTTATAAAAAATATAAAAATATCGTGGAGGTTAAGTAGATGATTTACACAGTGACATTTAACCCGTCTCTGGATTATGTCATCGGGGCGGAAAAATTGGAACCTGGAAAAATCAACCGGACAACGAGAGAAAACATTTACCCCGGAGGTAAGGGGAATAATGTTTCCGTGGTACTTTCAAATCTGGGACATAAGAGTAAAGCACTCGGATTTGTATCAGGATTTACCGGAGAGGCATTGGAGAAGATGTTGGATGATTTTGGCTGTTATACCGATTTTATCCAGTTGGATAACGGATTTACCAGAATCAATGTAAAAATCAACGCCGGTGAAGAGACGGAAATCAACGGTCAGGGACCAAGGATCAGTGAAGAGGCCATCGGAAAGCTTTACGAAAAACTGGATGCACTGACCAAAGGAGATGTACTTGTTCTTGCGGGAAGTATTCCGAATACCTTGCCGGAAGACATTTACGAACGCATCATGGCAAGACTTGATGGACGTGGGATCAGGATCGTGGTAGACGCAACAAAAGATCTCTTGATGAATGTCCTGAAATACCATCCATTTCTTATTAAGCCGAACAACCATGAGTTGGGAGATATGTTCGGAGTTCAGCTTGAAACAGATGAAGAAATCATCGAATATGCAGGAAAATTAAAAGAAATGGGGGCAAGAAATGTATTGATTTCCATGGCAGGCGATGGAGCCATTCTTTTAGATGAACATGGAAAAGTCTACCAGGGAAGACCACCGAAGGGAGAGGTACTCAATTCTGTCGGAGCGGGAGATTCCATGGTAGCAGGATTTGTCACCGGTTATCTCAATACCGGAGATTATGAGAAAGCATTTGAACTTGGAATTGCAACTGGAAGTGCCAGCGCATTTGAGTATTGGCTGGCAGAAAAAGAAGATGTAGTGAAACTGTTGGAGAAGGAACCTGAATTATACGGATTGTAGGAGGAAAAAGAATGAAGATTGTAGATCTGTTAAAGCGGGAAAGTGTAGAACTGAACGGCAAAGTTACATCAAAGCCGGAGGCGATCGAGAAGATGGTCGCACTTATGGCTGCCGGAGGGAACCTGGCAGACGTGGAAGCCTATAAGAAAGGCGTATTTGCAAGAGAAGAGGAAAGTACAACAGGAATCGGAGAAGGAATTGCGATTCCACATGCCAAGACAGCGGCAGTAAAAGCACCGGGACTTGCAGCTATGGTCGTAAAAGACGGGGTAGATTATGATTCACTGGATGGAGAGCCGGCGAAGCTCATTTTCCTGATTGCGGCACCGGATACAGAAGACAATGTGCATCTGGAAGTGTTAAGCCGTCTGTCCATGCTTCTTATGGATCCGGATTTCAGAACCGGACTTATGGAAGCGGAAAATGTAGACGCATTTTTCAAATGTATTGATGAGGCAGAGAGAAAGAGATTCCCGGAAGAGTATGAGACGGAAGAAAAAAGTTCAGAAAATACATCAGATGAAACACAGGTAATGCATACAGTGCCGGAAAAATCAGGATATCGGGTGCTGGCAGTTACCGCATGTCCGACTGGAATCGCACATACTTACATGGCGGCAGAAAGTCTGGAAAATAAAGCGAAAGAAATGGGCATCACGATTAAAGTTGAGACCAATGGTTCCGGTGGTGCGAAAAATGTGCTGACAGCTCAGGAAATAGAAGCTTGTGATTGTATTATTATTGCAGCAGATAAAGATGTAAAGATGGCAAGATTCGATGGCAAACCAGTCATCATGACAAAGGTGGCAAATGGAATCAGCAAGGCTGAGGAACTTCTTAATGAAGCCACCAGTGGAAATGTAAAGATATACCACCACGCAGGCGGTGAAGATGAAGAGGGCCAAGTAGCAGATGAGAGCCTGGGCCGTAAGATTTATAAGAGTCTGATGAACGGAGTATCCCACATGCTTCCATTTGTCATTGGTGGAGGAATTTTGATTGCATTATCCTTCCTTGTAGATGGAGCGAATGCAGGAACTTCAAGCTTTGGTAGTGGAACACCATTGGCAGCATTCTTTAACAAAGTAGGTAATACAGCATTTGGTATGATGTTCCCGATTCTGGCAGGATACATTGCCATGGCGATCGGAGACAGACCGGCACTCATGCCTGGTATCGTCGGTGGACTTCTTGCAAAAGCAGGAACTTCCATTTTCCTTCCGGAAGAACAGTGGGTTTCATCAGGATTCTTTGGAGCACTGATTGCCGGATTTGTAGCTGGATATCTGATGTTGCTGTTAAAGAAGTTGCTTGAGAAACTTCCAAAATCATTAGAAGGAACAAAACCGGTACTGTTATATCCATTCTTTGGAATTTTACTGATGGGTGTGATTATGATCTTCCTCGTAAATCCACCAATCGGAGCATTTAACACATGGCTGAATAACTGTCTTGCAAGTATGGGAGAGTCCAGTAAAATCCTTCTTGGTGCAGTACTTGGAGGTATGATGTCTATCGACTTCGGAGGTCCATTTAACAAAGCAGCTTATGTATTTGGTACAGCGGCAATCGCCAGCGGACAGATAGATATTATGGCAGCAGTTATGATCGGCGGTATGACACCTCCAATCGGAATTGCACTTTCAACACTGCTTTTTAAGAATCGTTTTACAAAGAGCGAACAGCAGACAACGGTCACGAACTTCATTATGGGAATGTCATTTATTACAGAGGGAGCGATTCCGTTTGCGGCATCTGATCCACTCCGCATCATTCCACCTTGTGTCGTTGGCTCAGCAGTAGCAGGAGCATTATCCATGGCATTTGGCTGTGGATCCAGAGCACCTCACGGTGGACTGTTTGTAATCGGCATTATTGAAAATGCACCGATGTTCCTTGTGGCACTTGTTATCGGAGCAGTTATTACAATGGCAGGAATCGTGCTTCTGAAAAAGCCATTAAATACAGAAAAATAAATGAATTGTTGTTAGTAAAAAAAGATATTAAATATAATTGAGTCAAAAATGAGAAAAGGAGATTAAAACGATGAAAGAATTTAAATATGTAATTACAGACGCAGAAGGAATCCATGCAAGACCAGCAACTATGTTAGTAAAGAAAGCGGCAGGATTTAAGTCCGATATTAACATTGAGGCAGAAGAAAAAAAAGTGAATGCAAAAGGAGTTCTTGGTGTTATGGGACTCGGCGCTAAAAAGGGAGCAGAGATTACAGTAACTGTAGATGGTGAAGATGAAGAAATCGCAGCAGCAGAGCTTGAAACATTTTTAAAAGAGAACCTGTAAGAAGCATTTCTTTTTGGAAAGCACAGAGAAATGGATTATTAAGAGAATCTTGAAAACAGGAGAGTCGGATCATGATGATTACTTTAGAAGGTAAAAGTGTATTTGGCGGGGTTGCAATTGGAAAAATCCAGTTCTATAAGAGAAATGAGATTACTATAAAGAGAACCCGTGTGGAAGATGTGGAGGCGGAAGTAGAACGCTTTCAGAATGCAAAAGCAAAGACGTTAGAACTGTTAAAAGGATTATATGAGAAAGCATTGGAAGATGTGGGAGAGGCAAATGCCATGATTTTTGAGGCGCATCAGTTAATGCTGGAGGATCCGGACTATGTAGAGTCAATTGAAAATATTATTCGCACCCAGGATGTGAATGCAGAATATGCAATCGGTGCGACAGCGGACAACTTTGCAGCAATTTTTGAAGCTATGGACGATGCTTATATGCAGGGAAGAGCAGCAGATGTCAGAGATGTCTCAGAGCGGCTCCTTCAGGTATTATCCAGTCAGAATGAAACTGTTATGGTGATGGATGAACCTGTGATCATTGCAGCAGATGATCTGGTGCCAAGTGAAACTGTTCAGCTTGACAAAGAGAAGGTGTTGTCCTTCGTGACCATGTATGGCTCTGCTAATTCTCATACGGCGATTCTTGCAAGAACCATGAATATTCCAGCAGTGATCGGTCTTGGTGAAGCGTTGAAAGAAGAATATGATGGTAAGGTCGCAATTGTAGATGGAGTAGATGGAAAAGTCTATATTGATCCGGATGAAGAGACTATGGCTTCCATGCAGAAAAAGCAGAAGAAAGATCAGGAACAGAAAGAACTTCTGAATCAGCTCAAAGGCAAAGAGAATGTGACAAAGAGTGGCCAGAAAGTGAATGTCTACGCAAATATTGGAAACCTGGCAGATGTAGGAGCGGTTCTTAAGAATGATGCCGGCGGTATCGGATTATTTCGAAGTGAATTTTTGTATCTGGAAAGTGATACTTATCCAACAGAAGAGCAGCAGTTTGCAGTATATAAAAAGGTTGCTGAGACGATGGCCGGGAAAAAGGTCATTATCCGTACTTTAGATATCGGAGCTGACAAGCAGGTAGATTATTTTAAACTTGATAAAGAGGATAATCCGGCACTTGGATATCGTGCAATCCGAATTTGCCTGACAAGACCTGAGATTTTTAAAACACAGCTTCGTGCGCTCTATCGTGCATCCGCTTATGGACAGATATCTATTATGTTCCCGATGATTATTTCGGTAGCAGAAGTAAAGAAAATCAAAGAAATCATTGAGGAAGTCAAAGCAGAACTTCGCACAGAAGGAGCAGCTTTTCGGGAAGATGTAGAACTTGGAATTATGATTGAGACACCGGCAGCAGTTATGGTAAGCCGTGAACTGGCGAAAGAAGTTGATTTCTTCAGTGTCGGAACCAATGATCTGACACAGTATACACTGGCTATTGACAGGCAGAATCAGAAGCTGGAGGATTTTTATGATTCTCATCACCCGGCAGTACTTGCTATGATCCGTATGGCAGCAGAGAGCGCTCATGCAGAAGGAAAATGGATCGGTATCTGCGGAGAACTCGGAGCAGATGTGACTCTGACAGAGACATTTTTGAAAATGGGTATTGATGAATTATCAGTAGCTCCGGGAATGATTTTGAAAGTCAGACAGAAAATCCGGGAAGCAGAGTAGAAATAGGATATGTAAAATGAAAGACTGCTATTTTACGAACCCCCAATTCGTAAAATAGCAGTCTTTTTTTCGCCTTTTTATGCAGTGTACTTCTGCCTTTTGCTACTGGTATCTTTTATATTTCTGTAGTATAATGATAAAACGCGAAGAAAGCGAAGGAGTATGAAACAATATGAATTTACTGACGATGGAACACGTCACAAAAGCATATACAGACCGTGTGCTTTTAGATGATGTGGCTTTTGGAATAAATGAGAATGAAAAAATCGGAGTCATCGGAATCAATGGTATGGGAAAATCTACACTTTTGAAAATTGTGGCTGGTGTGGAGGAATACGATTCCGGAAAGCTCAGTATGGGAAATACGGTAAAGATATGTTATCTGCCACAGACACCGGTGTTTGGAGAGGAAGAGACGGTACTTCAGGCAGCAGTGCGTGGAATCATCAGTGATACAGATCAGTGGACGATGGAAGCAGAGGCAAAATCTATGCTGAATCAGCTTGGGTTTTCAGACTATGAAGAAAAGATGTCGCATATGTCCGGAGGACAGAAGAAAAGAGTGGCACTTGTGAACGCTCTTTTGACACCGGCAGATATTTTGGTACTGGACGAGCCGACGAACCATTTGGACAACGCGATGTCTGAGTGGCTGGAGGAGTATCTGATCAGGTTTAGGGGAGCAATTCTCATGGTGACGCATGACCGTTATTTCCTGGACCGCGTTGCAAATCGGATCGTGGAGGTAGATCATGGAAATCTTTATAATTACCCGGGAAGTTATTCGGAGTTTGTAAAACTCAAAGAGGAACGCCAGAATATGGCATTTGCTACTCAGAGAAAACGAAAGAGTCTGTTGCGTACAGAGCTTGAGTGGCTGAGCCGCGGTGCGAGAGCGAGAAGTACAAAGCAGAAAGCGCACATTGACAGGATCAAAGCCATGCAGGAGATGAAAGATATCCAGGAAGAACGCCGTGTTGCTATGGATTCGGTGGCATCCCGAATGGGAAATAAGACGATTGAAGTGTCCGGACTGTGCAAATCCTATGGGGATAAAAAACTGATTGATAATTATGAGTATATTTTCCTGAAAAATGACAGGATTGGAATTATCGGACCGAATGGTTGTGGAAAGTCCACACTTTTGAAGATGATTTATGGAAATGTGGAACCGGATGCCGGTACGATAGAAATTGGCCAGACGATCCGCATGGGGTACTTCTCGCAGGAAAATGAAGAGATGGATGGTAAGATGCGTGTCATCGATTATGTTAAGGAAGTAGGAGAGTATATCCAGACTTCAGATGGCAGGATCACAGCTTCCCAGATGCTTGAAAATTTCTTGTTTGATGGGGCAATGCAGTGGTCACCTATTGAAAAATTATCTGGTGGTGAGCGGAGAAGACTGTTTCTTCTGCGTGTGTTGATGAGTTCGCCGAACGTTTTGATCCTGGATGAGCCGACCAATGACCTGGATATTCAGACACTGACCATTCTGGAAGATTATCTGGATCGATTTGATGGAATCATTATCATCGTATCCCATGACCGTTATTTCCTGGATCGTACTGTGAACCGCATTTTTTCTTTCGAAGGAAATGGAGTGATCCGTCAGTTTGAAGGAGGATATTCAGATTACCTGATCCGCAAAGAACTGGAAAGTCCGGAAAGCGGGAATGTTTCTGCCAGTCTGAAAGCACAGAACGCTTCAAGTGGAAAAGATAATTCAGAATCAGATGAAAATGACAATAATTCTGCAAATTCGCAGGACGCATGGAAACGTAGAGAGAAAAAGCTGAAGTTTTCCTTTAAAGAACAGCGCGAGTTTGATACAATTGATGAAGAAATTGAAGTACTGGAACAAAAGATTGCAGATCTAGATAGTGAGATGATGAAAAGTGCAACGAATTCTGTGAAACTTGGTGAGCTTATGGTGAAGAAAGACGAGACAGAAAAAGCGTTGGAAGAGAAGATGGACCGATGGGTTTATCTGAATGATCTGAATGAACGAATCTTGAATGGTGAATAAAGGAGGAATAGATATGTGGACAAGGGAACTATTGAAACGTAATGCAAAAGAAATATTTAAAAGAAATTACTGGACTTGTGTTGGTGTGTCACTTGTACTTGCAGCGCTGACCGGAGGCGGAAGTTCTGTTATCGGAAGAATCGGAGGAAACAACACCAGTGTTTCTTATCATCATTATGGAAGTGATTATTACTATGGAGATTCTGCCAGAGGTTTTATGATTTCTATGGCCGTGGTGGCAGTTACGCTGATTGTAGTACTTGCAACTGTTGCATTTACAATTTTTGCAGGAAATGTATTTAAAATTGGCGGATGCAGTTTCTTTATTAAAAATCGTACCATGACAGGAACATTTGGAAATCTATTAGATGGATTCAAGTCCGGACATTACGGAAATGTTGTAAAGACCATGTTTTTTTATGATTTGTATATAGCATTGTGGTCATTGTTATTGGTGGTGCCTGGAATTATCAAATCCTATGAATATCGGATGGTTCCATATATACTGGCTGAAAATCCGGGCATGGATTCTAAACAGGTATTTGCAATCAGCAAGCGAATGATGAATGGACAGAAGATGGAGACATTTATATTGGACCTTTCATTTATTGGCTGGGCGCTCGTGGCAGGTATTACGTGTGGAATCGCAGGTGTATTCTATGTGGCACCATATGTAAATGCAACAAATACAGAATTATATGCATTTAATAAAGTTCAGGCGTATAATGAAGGATACATTCGATAGCAGCGGTCAGAAAAAGAATCCGCAGTGAAAATGAAGACAAAATAAAAGCTGCTGTAAATTCATGGTATATCATAGGTCATGAATTTACAGCAGCTTTTTCTTATAATGGAAAATTGTATTTCCGATGTGACTATTTGGAAATTGTATATTCGATTATATTCATCAGATCACGGGTCAGAATATCGGAATCCAGCTCGGGTTCCATACATTTTTGTTCCAGTATATATTTGACACTGGCTACAATGATAGTGTTGATCATATTGATATTCTTAGAAGTAATTTGGTTATCCTTATCTTTGATCGTGAGAAGAAGCTTCATGCAGCGTTCTTGGATATTCTTTCCATAATACATGTCCATGAGGTCCGGTGAGAGTTTGTCAGCTTCCTCCGGAAATAATTCATAATACCGCTTAAACAGACTGCCAAAATCCTGTCCATGTTTCCCGAAGAAAAAATTATAATAAATCTTCGGATTCTTTAACATAGATTCTACGAAGAATCTCCATACAAAGTAAAAATTCTCAGTTGAATCCCAGTTCTTACTGCTCAGCCTTGCAAGCGCTTTGCTATATTCATTAAAATGCTTCATGGAAGCGAGAAGAATCAATTCGTTTACATCTTTAAAATAGAGATAAATAGTGGAATTATGAAAGCCGGCTTTCTCGGCAATCTTACGAACAGATACGTTATCGATGCCATGTTCATCAATAAGTTCTTCTGCGGCCTCGATGAAACGAATCGTATTCTCACGCTGTAATGCTTCTTTATTATTTCCGCTCATAATTATATAATCCTTTTCCTGAAAAATCTTTTTAAACGATGTCTCTATCATAGCATATTTTGATGATAAGTGAAAAATAAAAATTGAAATATATAAAAAATTGGATAAATAAAATTTCCAATAAAAATTCATATTGAAAAATATTTGAAAGATATTGACAAGCGAAATATGTGTTGTTACTATAAATGCATGGCAATAAGTACAAGCGCGCTTATTATAGGGGAACCATGTAAAAAGAGAAAAGAGGAATAAAAAAGATGAGCAAGATTTATGACGTAATTGTTCTGGGTGCAGGTCCTGCAGGATTAGCAGCAGGTCTCTATGCAGGCAGAAGCCGCCTGTCTGTTTTGATTGTTGAGAAAGGACAGGACGGTGGACAGATCTCAATCACAGACGAGATTGAGAATTATCCAGGACAGGTTGTGGATCAGCCAGAATCTGGTCCGTCTCTGATCGCACGTATGACAGAGCAGGCTAAGAAGTTCGGAGCTGAGCGAGTATCTGACACAATTAAAGAAGTATCACTTGAGGGAGAGGTAAAGGTGCTCAAAGGTGAGAAAGGTGAGTACCAGGCAAAGAATATCATCATTGCTACAGGTGCTCATGCAAGACCAATCGGTTGCAAGGGCGAGGCAGAGTTCCTTGGAAGAGGAGTTTCTTACTGTGCAACTTGTGACGCGAACTTCTTTGAAGATTTTGAAGTATATGTAGTTGGCGGTGGAGATTCCGCGGTTGAGGAAGCTATGTATCTTACAAAATTTGCAAGAAAAGTTACAATTATTCACAGACGTGATGAGTTACGTGCAGCGAAATCCATTCAGGAGAAAGCTTTCAAGAACGACAAACTTCACTTTATGTGGGATACAGTTGTTGAGGAAGTTGGAGGAGATGGAATCCTTTCCTGGATGACAGTTAAGAACGTAAAAACCGGTGAAGTTACTAAGATTGAAGCAGATGAAGACGATGGAATGTTCGGAGTATTCGGATTTATCGGCACAATTCCTAATTCAGACATCTTCAAAGGCAGCGTCGAGATGGATGAGAGAGGATACATCCCAACAGATGCAGATATGCACACCAATATCCCGGGTGTATACGCAGCCGGTGATGTGCGTGTGAAGAGCTTAAGACAGGTTGTTACAGCAGCCGCTGACGGAGCAATCGCAGCAGTTCAGGTAGAAAGAAGCATGGCTTAATCAGGCATTCCGTCGGTTTACTTGAATGAAATTATTTGTAATAAAAGAACCATAGAAGAATGTTCAAAGTAAAGTATGGTTCGATTTAGGAGGATTTTTAAAATGTTAGAAGTAGATAAGAATACATTCCAGACAGAGGTTCTGGAGGCAGATGGTTATGTATTTGTAGACTTTTTTGGAGATGGATGTGTTCCGTGTGCAGCACTTATGCCAAAGGTACACGAGTTCGCTGATACATATGGTGACAAATTAAAATTTACATCTCTTAACACAACAAAAGCACGTCGTCTGGCAATTGGTCAGAAGATTCTTGGCCTTCCGGTTATGGCTATCTACAAAGATGGAGAGAAAGTAGATGAGCTTGTGAAGGACGATTGTACACCGGAGACAATCGAAGCGATGATCAAGAAATACATCTAAGATTTTAGAGGTAATTCTTTATCATATACACCTTAATAATATTTAATAAAGAGAAAGGAGAAGAATAATTATGGCTATTCTTGAAGGGAAAAAAGCAATAATTATCGGAGACCGTGATGGAATTCCGGGACCAGCTATCGCAGAGTGCGTAAAAACTGCTGGTGCTGAAGTAGTATTTTCATCTACGGAGTGTTTCG
>NZ_JAJCNB010000046.1:0-16612 GCF_020560825.1 Dorea sp. 210702-DFI.3.17 | reverse complement strand
ACAGCCCTACATGAGGAAGTAGCGCCAGCGGATTCCGAATGGCTCGGCGCAGCCTCGTTGACTTATACGGCGACAGCCCTACATGAGGAAGTAGCGCCAGCGGATTCCGAATGGCTCGGCGCAGCCTTATTAACTTATGCGGCGACAGCCGTCCATGAAATAGACCGCAGGTCTATGAATGGCTCGGTGCAGCCTTACAACCGCTCCACATCCACTTCATCTTTCTGCCGGATTTCATCCAGAACCCATCTCCCATCTTCACGGATAAATACCCAATACTCATAAAATGTTTCCGGAGATGTTTTTCCACGTACAACTTCTCCTGTATCGGTATTTATATAATATCCAATCATTCTTCCATGAATCAGATAAATCACCCGATCGTGTTCTTCGCCTTCTTTATCAAAGGCAAATACCGGAGCCGCATTTAAAAATCTGACTCGTTCTTGTACTGGCTTTTCATGATTTACTTCCATCCAACCCAGTTTCGAATTCCAATTTTGAATAAGATTTTTGCTCAGGTATTTTTCCGCATAAGATGTATCCTGACGCCTCCAACATTCCTGAATAACAAAATATGCATGCTTCACATATTTTTTCATCTTTTTCGGATTCCATTCTTCTCCTGGTTTTTCAAATGATTTCATAGAACGCAGGCTCTTTCGCTTTGCTTTTTGAATTCCATAATGAAACACTATCGTTCCGGCTCCGGCCATACAAATAAATGTGCCCCACCAGATAATCATTTCAACCGGTCCTCCGCGTCTTCCGCCTTGCCCGTAATAATGACTATGCGACCCACTGCTCGAACTGCTTCCAGATCCTCCCCCAGATCCTCCACTGGAACCTCCTCCACCGGCCCGTGCATATCCTGTAACCGTAAAACACATGCAGCATATAACAATTAACAGTATTCTAAATATAACTTTATGTTTTTTCATTTTCTTCTCCATCAATCCATTCGAAACATTTTATTCTATTGTAACATAGTTATTATTGTTTAATCTCGCCTTTTGTATATAGTATTTAATACTATATATGAAAGAATAGATTACTACAAGATATTGACACTGAAAACGTTTTGTTTTATAATTAAATAGTTTGAAATTCAAACTATTTAATTTCAAGCATAAATGATTCTGGAAAGGATAAATATTATGAATACAAAATTAAAACATCTTCAAATTGGTGATCTGACTGCCAGACTCCCAATTATACAAGGTGGCATGGGCGTCGGTGTCAGCCTGAGTAAACTTGCCGGAGCTGTAGCAAAAGAAGGCGGAGTCGGCATCATTTCCACTGCCCAGATTGGTTATGACGAGGAAGGCTTCGAGAAAGATCAGGCAGGATGTAATCGTCTTGCTATACGGAAACATATCCAAAAAGCAAAAGAAATCGCCTGTGGCAACGGACTTATCGGAGTAAATATCATGGTGGCTCTAAAGCATTATGAAGAACACGTAAAAGAGGCCGTTGCCGCTGGTGCCGATGTCATTATCAGTGGTGCCGGACTACCGATGAAACTTCCAGCTCTTGTCAGTGAAACTTGCCGTACAAAGATTGCACCAATTGTATCGTCTAAAAGAGCATTACAGATTATTTTAAAACGCTGGGCACACAGATATGACAGAACCGCTGATTTTATTGTAATTGAAGGTCCAAAAGCAGGTGGACATCTTGGATTTTCTACGGAAGAACTTGTTGATATTAATTCTCTTAATTATGATAAAGAAATCAAAAATATAATTGAATGTAAAAAAGAGTATGAAAAACAATACAACAAAAAAATACCAGTCATTGTTGCCGGTGGTATCTTTGACTCAGCAGACATTGCCCACGCATTGGGACTTGGCGCAGATGGTGTTCAAATTGCAAGCCGTTTTGTTGCAACAGAAGAATGTGACGCATCAGATGCATATAAGCAAGCTTACATACATGCCAGAGAAGAGGATATTCAAATAATCCAAAGCCCTGTCGGAATGCCGGGCAGAGCACTTCGCAATGAGTTCATCAAGAATATAGAACGAGAGCGTCAGCCAATAAAAAAATGCTATAACTGCCTTGCCCAGTGCAATCCTGGCACTGTTCCTTATTGCATTACTCAGGCGCTGATCAATGCTGTAAAAGGTGATATTGAAAATGGGCTTATCTTCTGCGGAAGCAATGTTGGCAGAATTCATCAAATGACTACCGTACATAATTTGATGGAAGAACTTACCGATTTTTCTTCACTTATTGAAAGTTAAGTCTCAAAGCAGGCATCTCCGCCAATGAGCAGAGATACCTGTTTTCATTATTTATTTTCTAACTGTTCAATTTTCTTCATTAATTCTCTAATTACTTGATCCTGCTCTTTGAGCCTATCGTCCTGTTCTTTAAGTTTGTTAATTTGATCTTTAATTCTATCATCCTGTCCCTTAAGTATTTCTTCCTTCTGTTTTATATCTTCTTGCATCTCATCAATCATTAACTGTGCCGTGTTCCGATCCATTTCTGCTAATTCTTTCGAGAACATTCCCATCACCTCTTCAATATTCTGACAGATTTCATAGACTTGCTGATACATTCCCTTGAAATCCGGATATTTTTCAATAACCTTCAAAATAATATCCGGATCATCTGAACCCATAAATGCAAGCCATGCATCTCGTCTAGTTTCCAGTTGTATACCTATATTTTGCTGGTATTTTAAAAATATGTCAATAGAAATAAATAAATATTTTTGCAAAAGATTCAGTTGGATTCCTGTATTTGAATGTTGTTCAAAATAATGAATATATGTGTCCGAAAATTCATGAAACTCGGTTGGACTTTTTTCAAACAGAACAATCGTGTATACATCTTTTACATCAGTATAATTAAATTTCTTTCCTTTTTTACTTCGTACTTTTTTGTATTGACGTAACAACAAATCTGCTGAATAACATGCACTTCTTGCTCCTGGAAATTTATATCCGATTTTCTGAACTTCCAGATTTACAATACTTCCATCTTCCAACTCGACTACCATATCCATAATCACAAGCGTAGATTCGTCCGAAATCCGTGTTCCATCGTTCGGAAGCACTTCCTTAATATGTACCTGCTGCCCTATCAATAATGAAAGTAATTCTTCTACTCGTTCCGGCACTGTTTCCGGATTCAAGATTTCTTTACTAATAAAATCATACATAATTTTTACACCTTTTACTCCCGTGCAAAAATCCAAAAATTCCTTTCGGTACTTTTTTTCCCAGCTATAAAATTCTTGTTTTAATTTCGGTTTTGCTTCAATTTCAGCTAATACCTCTTGTCTGGTATGAATCATTGGAAAATACTGTCGTAATTTGTTGGTCATAGGCTATACCCTCCTTCAAAATTTTGTCATCTGTTCTTTCATATCGGGTATTTGTTTCAGAAATCGAAACACCGAGATGAACGCCTAACGGCTTTGGGAATATCTGGAGACTAGATCTTCTCCTAAGATGAACGTAGCATAACATATATTATTCAAAAAATAAAGTGTATTTTATATTTAGTAATAATAATTAATAATTCGTTAATATATCCTTGATAAGATTCCCTCTCATCTGCTATAGTCTCTAGAGAGCTTTCGTATACGCAGGAAACTACATTTTCTGCGTATACGAAAAACAGCCTGAAAGTTTTCCTCTCAGACTGTTTCTTATTCTCTGCTATTTTTGCTTTCCTCGCTGTTTTGACATGAAAATTATGTCTGCTGCACGGCTCCTTCAGCTTCATCTGCTACAGCACAAATGCATACATCACTACAAAGTGGCACAGGCTTCCTCCCATCACGAACAGATGAAAAATCTCATGGCTTCCAAAATTTTTATGCTTCCTGTTAAAAATCGGAAGTTTCAGTGCATAGATCACTCCGCCGACTGTATAAATGATTCCGCCTGCTAAAAGCCATCCAAATGCCGCCGGTGACAGGGAGTTGAGCAGCTGTGTAAATGCAAGTACACAAGTCCACCCCATTCCGATATAAAGTACGGAAGATACCCACTTCGGGCAAAATACCCAAAACGCCTTTATCAGAATTCCCGCAATTGCGAATCCCCATACAATTGCCAGTAGAATCCATCCCATACGTCCGCCGAGCACTAACAGACAAATTGGTGTATAACTTCCGGCAATCAGTACGCTGATCATCATATGGTCAATTTTCTTCAGAATCGTATTTACCTTCTTGGAAATGTTAAATGTATGGTATGTCGTGCTAGCTGCATAAAGCAGGATCAGACTTACCGCATAAACTGCAATAGATACAAGATAAATCCTGCCAGGCTCATGAGCTGCTTTGATAAGCAACGGAATTGCTGCAAATATTGCCATCAGCATTCCAATAAAATGTGTGATCGCACTTCCCGGATCTTTTACATGTTGTTCTATTACTTTTGCCATAACTTACCCCTCCTGAAAATAATGTTATATTCTTCTTTCGCATTTCCATACGTAGTTTTGATTACTACTTGTTCTTATATCAATATTATAACCGTTATTTTCAAAAAAGCAAGTCCTTAAATATTAAATATTTCAGCTCTATTCTCAATCAATTGTAACTTCTCTTTCCTTTTCATATGCTTAATCGCATACTCCCGGCTCATTGCCTCTTCCTTCGTGGCAAATGTTTCCGAATACACCAGTTTCACCGGCAGACGGCTCTTCGTATATTTCGCGCCTTTTCCCGCATTATGAGCCTGTATTCTTTTTTCCAGATTGTTCGTCCAGCCAGTGTAGAGACTACCGTCCCCACACTCCACAATATATGTATAATTCATGATTTCTCCTTTAATTGGGGACGTAGCAAAACTTCATTTTACTACGTCCCCAATTATACACATTCTTTATCTTTTTGTCATATAATCTACAGGGTTTACTGGTGTTCCATCTTTTCGTAATTCCATATATACGTTGCATCCTTCCACGCTGTAATACTTTGTCGGCTGTCCGATATAGCCGAGAATGCTTTTTGCTTCTACCTGGTCGCCGACTTTTACTGGCACTTCTTTTAACTGTCCGTAAAGGACTTCGTAACCATTTCCAAGGTCTACGGTCACAGTTGTTCCTGTCTGTGCGGTCACATCAATGGATTTAATTATTCCCGGTGCACCGCACAGAACCTGGTCTCCTTCTGCTCCGCTGATAACCAATGCCGGATTATACTTGTATTGGTCTAGTGTCGCGAAGTAAACTGTTTTGTCCATGCTGTAATTCATAAGCACCGTGCCGCTTACAGGCCAGATCATCTTGCTGTCGCTTGTAAAGTTTGCGGAAGATGCACTGCCCGCTGTCCTTGCCGCCTGCTGACTTCCGTTAGTCTGACTGTTGCCGTCCTGATTGCCATTATTTCCGGATCCATCTGTGTTTCCGGCTGTTGCAGCATTTTTGCTTGCAGTCCCTGCCGTTCCTGCACCAGAGCCACTCTTTTCGGCTTTTCCACCGGTTCCGGATCCATCTGTGCCTGACTCGGAAGCACTGTCTTTCTGTGCATTTCCACTTGCTTCCTGACTGGCTTCCTCCAGTGCTTTCTTCTGTTCCTCCAGTTGTGCTTTTGCGAGCTCCCCTTCTTTTTTCACTGTCTTGTAATCCCGCATTGTGTATGTTCCAACAATTGCTATGGCTGCCACAAAGCACAGAACTGCCGCCAGCGTCGCCTTACGATTTCTCTTTTGCTTCTGCCTTGGCGTCATTTTTTTCGGACCGGCATGTTCTTTGCCGCGATCCATCTTATTATTATCGTTCATTTTCATCACCACCTCTGACTCTATTCTTGCCAGATTGTAGTGGTACTATACAAACTACATATAAAATATTGTCTTTGACTTTTTCTAGCCTTTCTTATATGGAAATTTCAAGAATGCCTCGGCTTTTTGTACAATACTATTATGACTTTACAAATTTTGCTACTCTCCTGCTCCGCCTTCCACCTGCACGATTTCCACGCCTTCTTTCAGTTCTGTCCCTTCGAAGAAATGTGCCAATATCTCTTCCATGCTTTTTCCTTCTTTTGCCATTTGATTTGCCGTGTACTGGCTTAAGCCCAGTCCATGCCCGATACCCCGGGTCGTGATTCGCAGCTTTCCGTCATATTTCTGAAAAGAAAAGCAGCTTGATGCGAGATGATAATTGGTTCGGAATTCTTCTCCACTCACGGTGTCATTTCCAACCCGGACGCTAAGTACATATCCTGCAGTGTCTACCCCAGTCACTTCTGCATCCATATCGTCTATAGTAATTGTCTGAATTTGTTCTTTCGACTCAATATCTAGCGGACAGTCCACAATCTTCAAATACGGATAATCTTCGCTCCCCAGCGCCTCCCGTCCATCCCTTGTACTTCCATTACTGAGTCTGCAAAATGGTGTCTTTGCCAGCGCATTTTCATAAGTCAGCACCTGTCCGTTGGTCTCCTCCCATGCATGCTCAAGCCGCTTATAATACTTGGAATATTGATCTGCTCCCCAGGAATCCTGCATATTTTTCTTTGTCCAGTATCTCTCTTCTAATATAGTATCTGCCCCTGCGCCAAGCGCCAGACATACCTGGGTCCGCACAAGAACTGCCTGGGTTTTTAAAGCTTCCTCCTCATAAACCGCAGGGATTTCTCTGGCCATAATTCCAATACAGTATTCACTGAGCGGCATCTGAATTTTATCCACATTTTCAGCATTAGAATCTTCCTGTTTTCCACCATCACTGCCGGACTTTTCCCCGTCTGCCTTCACATTTACCATAGTCTCGTCCACTCTGGAAGCTCCATAAGCTCCCGGTCCGCTTAAGAACACGGTGATAATATAGGGCAGCAATATAATGATCAGAAGATAGCACCCCAGTTTCTTTAATCTATATTTCAAATATGCAAATCTCATATAAAAAACGCCCTCCCATATAAAATATGAGAAGACGTTCTTTTTTATTCTTCAAGAATGCCTTTGCATTGTTTCTGCATGAACTAAACTTCTACTGTCACTTTATCCAGATGCCAGATATCATCCACATACTCCTGAATCGTTCTGTCAGATGAGAATTTTCCACAGCTTGCAGTATTCAGAAGTGCCATCTTAGCCCATCTGTCTTTGTCGCGATAAGCTTCTTCAACCTTCTTCTGTGTATCCGCATAAGAACGGAAATCCTTCAGAATGAAATACGTATCAGCTTTGCTTCCACCTTGAGCTGTCAGAAGTGAATTATACAGGTCACGGTACATTTCCTTATCACCTTGTGAATATGTTCCATCCACAAGCTGGTTCACAACGCGTCGGATATCGGCATCACTATTGTAGATATCCATCGGATTGTAGCCGCCATTATTCTCGTAATTGATGACCTCGTCAGAGCTGAGTCCGAAGATAAATGCATTCTCTGCACCAACTTCTTCAACAATCTCCACATTTGCTCCATCCATCGTTCCAAGTGTCGGTGCGCCGTTGAGCATGAACTTCATATTACCGGTTCCTGATGCCTCTTTGGAAGCTGTGGAAATCTGCTCGCTTACGTCAGCTGCTGCGAAGATGATCTCAGCATTTGACACACGATAATCTTCGATGAATACAACTTTCAGTTTGCCATTGATGCTGCGGTCGTTATTGACTACATCCGCAACGGAATTGATCAGTTTGATGATCTGTTTTGCACGGATATATCCTGCGGAAGCTTTTGCTCCGAAGATAAATGTTCTCGGATAGAAGCTTATTTCCGGATGTTCCTTGATCTCGTTGTACAAATACATCACATGTAAAATGTTAAGAAGCTGTCTCTTGTACTCATGCAGTCTCTTGACCTGTACATCGAAGATAGATCTTGGATCCACTTCAATGCCATTGTGCTCTTTAATGTATTTTGCCAGGCGGACTTTATTCTCATACTTGATGCTCATAAATTCCTTCAGAGCTTCCTCATCGTCCACCCATTTTTTCAATCCTGACATCAGAGACAGATCTGTGATCCAGTCCTTTGTTCCAAGCTTATCTGTTACCCAGTCAGCCAGCAGCGGATTTCCATGCATCAGGAAACGTCTCTGCGTAATTCCGTTTGTCTTATTATTGAATTTCTGCGGCATCATTTCGTAGAAATCACGAAGCTCCTGTTTTTTCAGGATTTCTGTATGAAGTCTTGCAACTCCATTGACAGAGTATCCGGCTACGATTGCAAGATGAGCCATCTTTACCTGACCATCTCTTAAAATCTGCATCTTTGCTACTTTCTCTTCATTTCCCGGATACATCTCACGGATCTTGGCCACAAAGCGGCGGTCAATCTCCTGGATGATCTGGTATACACGAGGAAGCAGCCTGGAGAACAAATCGATTGGCCATTTTTCCAGAGCCTCTGCCATGATGGTGTGGTTCGTGTAAGCACAGGTCTTTGTTGTGATCTCCCATGCCTCATCCCAGCCAAGTCCTTCCTCATCAAGAAGAAGTCTCATAAGCTCGGCAACTGCTACCGTCGGATGTGTATCATTCATCTGAATCGCCATCTTCTCCGGCAGTTTATGGATATCATCATGGTGCTTTTTATATTTTTCAAGCGCAGCCTGAAGACTGGCAGATACGAAGAAATACTGCTGTTTCAGTCTCAGTTCCTTTCCTGCATAGTGGTTATCGTTCGGGTACAGGACCTCTACGATCGTTTTTGCCAGATTCTGCTGCTCTACCGCTTTGTGATAGTCACCACGGTCAAATGAATCTAACTGGAAATCTACGATTGGTTCTGCGTCCCAGATACGAAGTGTATTTACAATATGATTATCATATCCTACGATCGGATAATCATACGGAACTGCCAGAACAGACTCATAATTCTCCTGTTTAAAACGGATATCTCCGGTCTTATCATCGTACTCTACACGGATATTTCCACCGAAACGTACTTCCTTTGCATACTCCGGTCTGCGAAGTTCGAATGGATTGCCGTTCTTCAGCCAGTTATCCGGTTTTTCTTCCTGATAGCCATCTTTGATCTTCTGCTTGAACATACCATAACGGTAGCGGATACCACAGCCGTAAGCTGCATAGCCAAGAGATGCCAGTGAATCCAGG
Organism: Dorea sp. 210702-DFI.3.17; assembly: GCF_020560825.1. NCBI lineage: Bacteria > Bacillati > Bacillota > Clostridia > Lachnospirales > Lachnospiraceae > Dorea > Dorea sp. 210702-DFI.3.17. The sequence goes on along the minus strand of NZ_JAJCNB010000046.1, from coordinate 7,568 downwards.
AAACATGCAGCGAGACGACCAAGTCCGCCATTTCCAAGTGCCGGGTCCGGCTCCTGATCCTCAAGTTCATTCAGGTTCAGACCCATTTCTTCCAGAGCCTCTTTCACCTCTTTATATGCCGTCATATTGATCAGGTTATTGCCAAGAGCTCTTCCAAGCAGGAACTCCATGGACATGTAATACACGATTTTCGGATCATCTTTCTCGTACTGCTTCTGAGTTGCGATCCAGTCATCGATAATTGCATCTTTTACGACATAGGAAACTGCCTGATAAAGCTCCTGCTGAGATACTTCGTCTACAGTTTTTCGGAACAGTTGCTTAACATTCTGTTCTACTTCTTTCTTAAACGCTTTTTTTTCAAATCTCGGATTAATCATATTGTTTTGATCCTTTCTTGCTCTTGTTTCAGGAAATGTAAGATAAAAGAACAGGTCTGCCGGAGCAGACCTGTTCACATCTGTTATTGCTTCTCTACTCCAAGAGTTACTGCCTCACCATTGATCTTCCACTCTTTCACATAGCCTGCAGGTGTCGCTTTTTTCACCTCCAGAGCCAGTGTCTCAGCTCCGATCTCATCAGCATTTTTCGCAAATACAGTTTCTGCCTTTTCACTTCCTTCATATGTGATCACGATCTTATCCATGACCTCGAAATCAGCTTCCTTACGCATCGTCTGTACTTTGCTGATGATCTCACGCACGAATCCTTCTTCCAGAAGTTCCTCGGATAAGTTCGTATCAAGAACAACTGTGATTCCGTTGTCATCCTCAGATACATATCCTTCCATCTGTGCAGTATCGATCAGAAGATCTTCACGGTTCAGGACTACTTCTTCACCATTTACCTCAAATCTCAGGCAACCATTTGCATTCAGCTCATCCATAGCAGCATTTCCATCCAGTCCGCTGAGTACATTTTTGATTCCCCCTAACAGTTTACCATATTTTGGTCCGACTGTCTTTAGCTGAGGTTTAAAAGAATAGGACGTAAAGTCACGTACTTCTTGTGTAAATGTTACATTTTTCACATTCAATTCATCGGCAACGATGGCATCAAAGAACTCGGAAAGCTCAAAATCAGCTTTGACATACATCTGTCCGATCGGCTGACGGTTCTTGATATTTGCAGTATTTCTGCAGGCACGTCCCATAACAACCAGTTTCAGAACACGTTCCATATTCTCCTCAAGCTCTTTGTCGATGTGTGCTTCATTTACCTTCGGGAAATCACACAGGTGGATACTCTCAGGAGCATTTGCATCAATACTTCTTACGAGGTTCTGGTAAATGTCTTCTGTCATGAACGGAATCATCGGAGCTGCAGTCTTGCAGATCTCTACCAGTGCTGTGTAAAGTGTCATGTAAGCATTGATCTTATCCTGCTCCATGCCCTTTGCCCAGAAACGCTCACGGCTGCGTCTTACATACCAATTACTCATATCATCAACAAAGCTCTGAAGTGCCTTTGCAGCCTCCGGGATCTTGTAGTTTGCCAGATCCTCATCTACTGCTTTAATCGCAGAGTTGAGCTTTGACAAAAGCCATTTGTCCATGACAGACAGCTTCTCATACTCTAATGTATATTTTGTTGCATCAAATTCATCAATATTCGCATACAGTACAAAGAATGCATAAGTATTCCACAGAGTTCCCATGAACTTACGCTGTCCCTCTGTCACTGCTTTTCCGTGGAAACGGTTCGGCAGCCACGGCGCACTGTTAATGTAGAAATACCAGCGGATCGCATCTGCTCCATATTTCTCCAGTGCATCGAACGGATCGACCGCATTTCCCTTGGACTTACTCATCTTCTGACCATTCTCATCCTGAACATGTCCAAGAACAATAACGTTCTTATAAGGAGCTTTGTTGAAGATCAGAGTTGAAATCGCAAGCAGTGAGTAGAACCATCCACGAGTCTGGTCTACCGCCTCTGAGATGAAGTCTGCCGGGAAATGTTTCTCGAACAGTTCCTGATTCTCAAATGGATAGTGATACTGTGCAAATGGCATGGATCCACTGTCGAACCAGCAGTCAATCACTTCTGGTACACGGTGCATCTCTTTTCCACATTTCGGACACTTGATCGTCACATTATCAATATATGGGCGGTGAAGTTCGATCTCATCCGGGCAGTTATCAGACATAGATTTCAGCTCTTCAATACTTCCGATCGAATGCTGGCATCCACACTCACACTCCCAGATATTCAGAGGAGTTCCCCAGTAACGGTTACGGCTGATGCCCCAGTCCTGAACATTTTCAAGCCAGTCACCAAATCGTCCTTTACCGATACTCTCCGGAATCCAGTTGATCGTATTATTATTCGCGATCAGATCATCCTTTACTGCTGTCATCTTAATGAACCATGACTCACGAGCGTAGTAAATAAGCGGCGTGTCACATCTCCAGCAGTGTGGATAGCTGTGCTCGAACTTCGGTGCATCGAAAAGAAGTCCTCGTCCGTCCAAGTCTTTTAACACTTCCGGGTCTGCCTTCTTCACGAATAATCCGGCGAATGGAGTTGTCTTGCCCATCTCACCTTTTTCATCTACTAACTGAACAAATGGCATGTCATATTTACGTCCGACTTTCGCATCGTCCTCACCAAATGCAGGCGCGATATGAACAACTCCGGTACCATCTGTCAATGTTACATAAGTATCACATGTTACATAAAATGCTTTTTTATTCTGCTTTGCGGCGCAGTCATAAGCACACTGATAAAGCGGTTCATACTCTTTGTACTCAAGATCCTGACCTTTGTATGTCTCAAGAACTTCATAAGCCTTTACACCATTCTCCTCATCGCCAAGTTTACCAAGAACCGTATCAAGAAGGGCAACAGCCATGTAGTAAGTATATCCGTCAGCTGCTTTTACCTTCGCATAATCCTCTTCCGGATTTACACAAAGTGCAATGTTAGATGGCAGAGTCCATGGAGTTGTTGTCCATGCAAGAATATATGCATCCTCGTCTTTCACTTTAAAACGAACGATCGCTGAACGCTCTTTTACATCTTTGTATCCCTGAGCCACTTCCTGTGCAGACAGCGGAGTTCCACAACGCGGACAGTAAGGTACGATCTTAAATCCTTTATAAAGAAGTCCTTTATCCCAGATCTTCTTCAGTGCCCACCACTCAGACTCAATAAATGTGTTGTGATAAGTAACATACGGATCATCCATATCAGCCCAGAAACCTACAGTATTAGAGAAATCCTCCCACATACCTTTGTATTTCCACACACTCTCTTTACACTTTTTGATAAATGGCTCAACACCATATTTTTCAATCTGATCCTTTCCATCAAGACCAAGAGCCTTCTCAACCTCCAGCTCGACCGGCAGTCCGTGAGTATCCCATCCGGCCTTTCTCGGAACTTCATACCCCTTCATAGTACGGTAACGAGGAATCATATCCTTGATAACACGTGTCAAAACATGGCCGATATGCGGTTTACCATTCGCAGTCGGCGGTCCATCATAAAACATATACTGTGGACAGCCCTCACGGTCCTCCATACTCTTCTCAAAAATGTGATTGTCTTCCCAGAATTTCTCCGTTTCCTTCTCCCGGTCAACAAAATTCATGTCTGTTGAAACCTTCTTATACATAATATCCTCCTTGTTGGGGACGTAGCATTTTGCCAAAGTACTACATCCCAATCATTGATTAAGGGTGTCTCTTTTTGCATTTTGCGGTGTCCCTTTTTTACCATTAAACATAACTTATTGTAAAGATATTACTTTCTTATACAATAAAACAGGCTCCCGTCCTGATTAGGACGAAAGCCTTACACTTACGTTTATAAACCACCTAAACATACTGACATATGCTTTCCCTGTAACGGTGGAACTCCGTCAGGTCTTACTGAATTCTGTTCCTTATGCCTGTGCAGATGCCCTGGCTCATATCACAGATCGTTCAAACTCTGAAACTCGGAAGTGATCTTCAATTATATCTTACTTGTACCGGATTCCCACCATCGCCGGTTCTCTGTATCGTTGGGATATAACCTACTGTCTTCGTCAACGTCTTTAAAATATCTCATATACTTTTTTATTATACGAGTTTTATCACAGATTCGTCAAGGGGTTAAGCCCCTTTTTACATGCAAAGTTTCTATGGACCAGAGTATTGTCAGCCAGCGTGAGATTAACGTAGATACAGAAAGTTATGTAACGGCTCTTCGTGCTTCCCTGCTTACAGCAGAAACTGCATTGGCATACGCAACTAATCCGGAGATTCTGAAAAAAAAAATGTAGGTTGTGCACGATCATCACCTGTCCCGGCGGGCTTTTGGAACTATGCTCACCACGAACACAAAAAAAAAATGAGGACATAAGTGATTGTACCGCAAAACTTATATCCTCATTTTTCTATTTTATTTCTGCTATTTTATTTTCTGGTTTTTACTGTCCCTTTTCTTCACATTTCTTGTTGGCTGGATTTCTTACTCAAGTTCCTGGATTGCCTCAATTGTCTTGTGATACTCTGCTGTTACCTTGCTCATATAATCTGAAATGTTCGGATTACCTGGAACTGCAGTGTCTTCATTTCTCAATTCCTCTGTAAGCTGGCTGCTCACCTGATAAAGGCTTATCAGTGACAGGTTCTGGCAGACACCCTTCAGTGTATGGGCTGCACGGAATGCTTCTTTGTAATCACCCTCGCTTAATGTTCTCTCAAGATCGGCGTAGCTCTTATCATCCAGAAATTTCAGGAGAAACTTTCTCACAAGCTTCTCACCCATCAGACGTCTTACTACATCATCATAATCACCGCCGATTTTCTCGTATACTTCTTTTAACTCCGTTTTGACCTTTCTCCCAATTCAAATACTGTACCTTACTATGTGTTCGCAACTGTGTTTTACTGTTTCTTTCTCTTATTAGTTTTTCTCTTATTACTCTTTTTTCTTATGCGGGACACCGTAGCTATAAATGTTATGATCAATATTACTAAAAGAATGCTCAGCCCCAGAATAACTTTTCCTTTTGTTGTTCCAAGTGACAGGTGTTTCCCGGATTTAGTCTGTTTTTTACTGTTGTCATGTCCACTGGATTTGCTTTCGTCCTGAGTACTGTCTGTATGCGCTTTCAAATAGGATTTGCTAAGCTTCACCTTTGCAGTTCCAAGTTCATGACCATCGTAACTGTATGTCACAATTCCTGTGCTGCTATCTTCTGTATCCTGCGTGATTTTCTGATCCAAAGCTGTAAAATCCACACCATTTGGCAACATCACATAATTCGGTTCACTCTGCCCGTCTTCTGTCAGAAATGTTTCAATATCCTCAGATTTCTCCTGGGTTGTCACATCTACTTTTGTGAAATTATTAAATGCATATTCAAATAAATTCGTGGTGTCCGGATATATGTTCTTTCCGTGAGTCCTCAGTACCACACACACCAGCTGAGTCTGCCCATTGTCCGCCATCGTAATCAGCGTTGACAACGCATCTGATGTATAACCAGTCTTTCCACCTATTGTATATGGATAATAATTGGAATTCGACGGCTGAAGCATTTTATGCTTTTGATGGAAAACGTGTTCTTCCGTCGTCTCGCTGGCTGGAATTGTATAATTGAGAGTCTGTACAATCTGGAAAAATTCCGGATGTTTGAACAACTCCCGTCCAATCAGCGCCATATCTCTTGCACATGTGTAATGATTCGGATCATGCAGTCCATTTGTATTAGCAAAATTGGAATTCTCACCGCCCAGTTCCTTGCATCGGCTGTTCATCTGCTCTATGAACCAGTTGTAATCATGACCGGCATTCACTCCAACACTCTCACCTATTGCATATGCTGCTTCATTGGCAGATGCCAGAAGCATCGCATGCATTGCCTGATCCAGTGTGATTACATTTCCCTCTTTTAATCCGACGGAAGAATCTCCTCTCTGTAAAAACGCTACGCTGTCGTGGCTGAATGTTACATTGTCCGTCAGTTGTCCATTTTCCAGTGCTACAAGCGCCGTCAATACTTTCGTAATACTTGCCGGATATTCATGAGCATCTATATTCTTGGCATACAGGATTGCTCCCGTTCCGACTTCCATAACAATTCCGGCTTCTCCATAAGTCCCAGGTCCCTGCGGCCAGTCCTTATATCCATTCGATTCCACCGGCATATCATAGACCTGCTGCAATTCCTGAGCCTTTTGTTCTTCCGGTGTCAGTGCCTGCGCATCTGTACTCTGTGCATCTATGGTCTGTGCATTCTCCGTAGCCGTTACCCCTGTCGCATATACACTCACCGCAGTATTGGCTGTAAACGTCACTGCCATAAGTGCCGTAAGCATCGCCGCGATGACTCGTTTGCCTGATATCATTGGCATTTCCTCCAGGTATTCTTCTTACTTAGTCTTTTTATTTTATCACATTTTTCTGCTGGATTCTATAATTATCTCCATAAAAAGACAAGATGATGACACGTATTTGCATTTTCCACAAGGATTGCTTATAATGAAAATATTTCATAACCTTGCACTGATAATAGGTAACGTTACATAAGGCACTTAAATCAAGAATAGGAGCATTTTTATGCATGTAGGAAAAAAATCACAAAAAAGAGAAAAATCTGTAATGTCAGTTTCTTTATATGGTAACGTAGTCTTTGTTGTAATCGAGCTGGTCATGGCAATTGCAACCGGCTCTCAGGCAGTCCTCCTGGACGCAGTCTACGATGGAGTGGAGTTTTTTATGCTGCTTCCGTCCGTGTTCCTGATTCCACTTTTATACCGCCCGTCAAATGAACAGCATCCATTTGGATATATGCAGCTGGAAACACTATTTGTTGTAGTAAAAGGCATCACCATGGCAGCCGTTACATTTGGACTGATTTTCAATAATATCCATCTGATGCTGCACGGAGGACACATTGTATCCTTTCATACAATTGCCGGATTTGAAATGTTCGCCTGTATTTTAAGCGTGATTGTCACAATTTATCTGCGAATTAAGAATAAAAACCTTCATTCTCCACTCATTACAATGGAGCTGCAAGGCTGGCAGATCGACTCCGTCATATCCCTCGGCATGGCATTCGCATTTTTACTGCCACTTATGATACCCTTTGCATGGTTCGACCGCGTAACACCATATCTGGATCAAATCATTACGATCCTTCTGTCTGTTATTATGATCCAGACACCAGTCCGCACAGTCATCACCGGAATCCGCGATCTCATGCTGATTCCACCAGAGGAAGAAACAATCGAAGACATCAAAAAGACCGTAGAACCAATCATCGGTATCTACGGCCACAAAAATCTATACTACGATATTGTAAGAACCGGAAGAAAACTCTGGATCAGCGTCTACATCACATTCGACAAAGATATCGTATCGCTGTCAAAATTCAAACACCTGCAAGATAAGTGCATCAAAGCACTGGCACAGAAATATCCAGATTTCTACTTCGAATTACTGCCGGATATCGAATTCACCGGAATTGAAGAAGAATAAAACACAATTCAAAAAGGGACAGGTTAAAGTGCAGTTGGGGACGGGGTTTTTTTGAAAACAATGTCATTAAGTTAAGGATAAAATTGTAA
>NZ_JAJCNB010000045.1:0-16903 GCF_020560825.1 Dorea sp. 210702-DFI.3.17 | reverse complement strand
GGCGCAAGCCCGCTCAAGAGGCTCACCCGTCCCCAAAGCGAGGCGCAAGCCCGCTTGGAAAGGTACGCATATGAAACTTAGAAGCAAAATTCAACATAGTATGATTATGGTCATCACAGTGACGCTTCTGGCGGCATATGCGCTGACCACACTGGTTATCTACAGACAGAATGTAGGTTTAATGGAGCGGGAGACGCGTCAGGAAGCGGATTATATTGTAAAGGCAATCGAGATATCCGGGACAGATTACTTAAAGCAGATGGACGAGGTAGAAAAGAATACAAGAATTACCTTGATTGATCCGGCAGGCGATGTTCTGTACGATTCTACGGAAGACGCGGTGACTTTACAGAACCACAAGAATCGTCCGGAAATCAAGGCTGCCCATAAGAATGGTACTGGTCAGGAAGTCAGAAGATCCATGACGATGAGCAAGGAAATGTTCTATTATGCAAAGCTTCTTCCGGATGGAAATGTACTTCGTGTATCCAAGACTATGAACACAGCACTTCACACAGCAATTTCAATCCTGCCGATTATGGGATTGATAGCAGTTGTGGCTCTTGCATTTGCATATCTGCTTTCCAGACAGCAGGTGGCAAAGCTGATTCGACCAATTAATGAACTGGATCTGGAGGAACCTCTGGAAAACGAAGTCTATGAAGAGCTGACACCGCTTCTTGAGAGCATTGATAAGCAGAACAAAGAAAAAGAAGCCATTGCCAATATGCGAAAAGAATTTTCAGCAAATGTATCTCATGAACTGAAAACACCACTTACTTCAATTTCAGGTTATGCCGAGATCATGAAGAGTGGAATTGTGAAACCCGAGGATATGCCACGCTTCTCAGAGAAAATTTATAACGAGGCAAGGCGATTGATTACATTGGTAGAAGATATTATCAAGTTATCGCATCTGGACGAAGGAAAAGTCGAACTAGAGAGACAAGATGTAGATCTTTATGAACTAACGAGAGAAATTATAAGCCGTCTGTCACCACAGGCTTCGGCGAAGAAAGTCCACATGGAGTTGACCGGAGAATCCGTTATTTACAATGGAGTCCGGCAGATTCTAGATGAGATGGTCTACAATATTTGCGAAAATGCCATCAAATATAACAAAGAAGGTGGAGAAATCCGCATCTGGGTCGGAAACACACTGAATGGAAAGAAGATTATCGTGACAGATACAGGAATCGGAATTCCTAAAAATCAACAAGAACGGATCTTCGAGCGGTTTTATCGCGTAGATAAGAGCCACTCAAAAGAAATTGGCGGAACTGGACTGGGACTATCCATCGTAAAACATGGCGCAATATTGCACAATGCAAAGATTCATGTAGACAGTGAATTAGGAAAAGGAACGAGGATGGAATTGACATTTTAACATCAAGGGATGTAGTCAAGCGTTGATTGACAATGTCCCTAATTGCGTTCTTGGGGATAAAGAATAGGCCACTGTGAGAATGTAAAGGAATTCTTGAATTGACATATATTATATTTAATGTTAATATAGATATATCAAAAGAATAAGAAAGGTGCTACCGCTGACGGTTCGCCTGATATTAATGGGTTATGAATAACCGCTCATGTTTGCAGGACGATGGGCGGTTATTCTTCTGTCTTGGAGTTATGCTTTCCATGCATATACCCAAGACTATAAAAAGTCGCACACATCTACAATAACAATAAAACATTCAAAAAATATATTAAAATATATTGAAACAATATATTATGGAATATACACTAAAGGAAAGAACATGTGAATTGTTTGGTAGACATGTTGTTTTCCTAAATAATCCACGATTATGTCGGTTAGAGTCTGCTCTCGGGTCTGCGCTTCTATATAATAATTTCCTGTACCGTTGATGATTGTATATCCATTCTTATCTCTTAGGATACAAAAAATGTTGAACGACAACTGAAACTGTCATTCAACATTTTTAAAGGAGTTTTATTTATTTACATAATTCTTCTGCCAGGTTTTCAAGCTGTGTTGTGCTTTCTTCGTTGAGCGCTGACATAATCTTTACAGTAGTTTCTGTAAATGTGATTTCTTTGCTCTTTTCGAATAACTGACGCATCACTTTGGCAGCGGTTGCAGCCCAGGAACCATTTTCAATCAGTCCGATGGTACGTTTCTGGTAATTGCGTTCGGTCAGTGATTCAATGAACTCTCGCATAAATGGGAAGACATCCCCATTGTAGGTTGTTGTTGCCAGTACGAGGCGGTCATAGCGGAATGCATCTTCCACAGCCTCGGCAATGTCATCTCTTGCAAGATCTGTGATCGCAACTTTCTCACAGCCTTTGTCTACTAACATCTGAGCCAGTAATTCAGCAGCTTTCTTTGTATTTCCATAGACGGAAGTATAGGCAATGAGCACGCCTTTATCTTCCGGCTCATAAGCAGACCATGTCTGATACAGGTTCAGATAGAAGTCCAGATTTTCGTTCAGTACTGGTCCGTGGAGTGGGCAGATGGTCTGGATATCAAGACCGGCAGCCTTCTTAAGAAGTGCCTGCACCTGAGCGCCGTATTTTCCAACAATTCCGAAATAATAGCGTCTTGCTTCGCAAGCCCAGTCTTCCTCAACATCCAATGCACCGAATTTTCCAAATGCATCTGCGCTGAAGAATACTTTTGCATAGGAATCGTAAGTCATAATGACTTCTGGCCAGTGAACCATAGGTGCTGCAACAAATGTAAGTGTATGTTTTCCAAGTTCCAGTGTGTCTTTTTCTTTGACTACAAGCTGGTGCTCTGCATAATCACATCCAAAGAATTGCTTCATGATGGTAAATGCTTTCGCGCTTGCCACAATTGTGGTATCTGGATAATTCTCCATAAATATGCCAATACTTGCGGAGTGATCAGGTTCCATATGTTGAATGATCAGATAGTCTGGTTTTGCATCACCGAGCACATTTTTTATATTTGCAAGCCATTCTTCTGAAAAATGTGCATCAACGGTATCAAAAATGGCAATTTTATCATCCGTGATCACATAAGAATTGTATGCCATACCATTCTCTACCTGATACTGTCCTTCAAAAAGATCAATGTCGTGGTCGTTCACGCCAACATATTTGATATCTTCTGTAATAGTCATATTGATTAATACCTCCTGTATTTTGAATTTGTCATTAAAATTAAAAAGTACATCCGCAATTTTTGTAAGAACAAAAGCTGCCTCGTACAAAGCTCAAATTCGTCAGGATTATTATAACGCCATCGAAGAAAAAAAAGATAGTATTTTACAAAGTGTATTTAGAAAAATACAAAAGAGATTTCAGAATATGTTGACAATAAAAAATGTTGTGCTAATTTATAGAAAAATAATTTAATCAACTAAACCGTTGAAGCGGAGATTAAAGCAATCATGCGCGCACAGAGAGTCCGGAGAGCGAAGTACGTGCCGGTCACAGATGACGAGGCAGTTGACGCATTTGAATATTTATCCAGAATCGAAGGCATCATTCCGGCGATCGAGAGTGCTCACGCAGTAGCATATGCAAAGAGAATCGTACCACAGATGGACAAAGATGAGATTGTAGTCATTACATTATCCGGACGCGGAGACAAGGACTGTGTAGCAATCGCACGTTACAGAGGGGAGAATATCCATGAATAAAAACATAAAAAAAGCATTTGGAAAAGGGAAAGCATTTATTCCATTCATCACTTGTGGTAATCCGTCGCTGGCGGTGACAGAACGAATTGTGTACGCTATGGAAGAGGCAGGCGCAGACCTCATTGAACTTGGAATTCCATTTTCAGATCCGACAGCAGAAGGCCCGGTCATTCAGGCGGCAAATGTACGGGCGCTCTCAGGCGGCGTGACAACCGACAAAATATTTGACCTGGTAAGGCGTATTCGTCAGAAAACTTCTATACCAATGGTTTTCATGACCTATGCAAATGTGGTATACTCTTATGGTACAGAGCGCTTTGCGAAGGTGGCAGCAGAAATCGGGATGGACGGACTTATTTTGCCGGACGTACCATTTGAAGAGAAAGAAGAATTTGCCATACCATTTAAAGAGCATGGACTGGATCTCATCTCCTTGATCGCACCGACTTCCCACGAGAGAATTGCCATGATCGCAAAAGAAGCAGAAGGATTCGGAATCTCGGAACCTAAGCAGGCGAAGAAAATGGCAGCCTAGTCAGATGGAGTTATTGTAGGTTCAACAATTGTGAAGCTCTGTGAAAAATATGGAGCAGATTGTGTCCCACACATTTCCACGTTCGTGAAAGAGATGAAGGACGCAATCCGGTAGAAAGGACATGCGTAGAAAATGGCAAGATATGTGAAAGACCTGGTGCTGAACAAACCAGAAGATTTTGTAACATTTATTATGAACGACTATTTACAGAAAAATCAGTTCGTTGTATCAGAGTGGAAAGGCGAGCCGGCTTACCGGACAGGAGATGCGCTGATCGAAGGATACAAGTATCTGAAATGGTCCTATGAAAATGGAACACTTCATCTGGAAGCATGGATGAAAAGCACATTTGGAAAAGAAATGGGCCTGGACGGATTCGTAGGAGCTTTGCAGAAAAAACCATATAGAGAGGGGCTTGAGCAGCTTTTTCATGTGTTAAAGCAGGCGATTCCTGAGGCCGGTATGAATGAGATGGCAGCAAAGCAGGGCATGAATGGGGCAAATGGACAGTCAAAACCACAGCCGGTTCAGGTGAAGACCGTGGATAATTCCAGCGCAGCAACGATGGCACTTGTGTTCGGAATTCTGGCATTTGGTATCAGCTTTTTATCACCATTGATTTCTATTATCCTTGCAATACTTGGCTACAGTAGAGCACGCATAGGCATGCAGTCCGCATTAAAAGGACGGGCAAAAGCCGGGCGCAACTTCTGTATAGTTGCAATTGTACTTTCTATAATTCTATGGGTAACGAACCTTGTGCTGACAATTATGGTCCGGTAAATGTTATGGAGCTTAGAGAGCGGATCTTTCAGGAGACAGAACGAGAAAAAACGCAGGATTATCTATGGAACGAATTAGTCCTGCTACAGAGTCAGACCTTTCGTACCGTGAAGGGACTGGAGTATACATATCAAATCCGTGGAAATGAAATGTTTGTGTCAAGAAAGACGAAATCCATAACGAAAGCTTCCGTGGATCTGGCACTTGAAAAAATCATAGAATTAAGTGGAAAGGTGGAAGGACCTAAAAAACTGAAATGCTTCGGCGCAAGCTACCTATATCCGATATTTATAGAAATGGGACTTATTAAGAACAGCTAGTTTATGAGAAAAACAGTTGATATAGCTTCCGGCAGGGCGCACATTGTCCGGTGGACAATGATTTTGCGCCGACCGAAACGGAGTGTAGACTTGCAGAGGTGCGCAGTAGAAGTATGGGGCTGTCGGTAAATAACGTTTTTTGGTGCTGTCAGCGCTAAAAAACATTATTTACCGACAGCCCCTTCTTTATTGAGAGGGCTAAAATCAGATGAGACTATTTATAATCCATTACCAGGAACATTGGTTTGATCGTAACGATTTCATCATACTCTTCTTTTTCGACTACGACGTTAGAATTCAATGCTTTCAAATCTTCCTTTAAAAACTTTAGAGCTTCAGGAATTGTCTCTGCACGACCTTCTTTCATAATATCCTGCATTCTTTTTAACACGATTGGATGTGCATAATATGCAGGAACCGGAAAGTCCGGATATTTTTGGATGTATGTTTCCATTTGCTGAATGGATCGTTCCAGTTGGTTTTCGATATATTTTTTATTGTTTTTAGAAGTCGGCAATACATTTGCTCCGGCGAACAGAAAAATTGCTGCCAATCCAAATAACAGGAAATACATACCGAATCCGGCATGAGTCAGAAGGGAGTAGATTCCATAAAGGAATGCTCCGATGCCCAATATTACAACAGCAAGAGCGACCCATTTATAAGCGGGATTGCTTCTATCATAGGTTCTCTTTTTCTTCGCCGACAGGCTCAGATCCATGTAGTAATCGGATTGCTTTTTAAGATAATTTTCTGCGCGTTCAAGCTTGGTAAGCCGCTTTTTGATTTCTTCCGGAAGAATGCGTTCGCGCTGCTTTTCTTCCAGCCATTTTCTTTTTTCTTCCAGTTTTCGCTCGGCTTCTATACTGTGCAGCGGAATCTGAGGAAATCTTTCTTCAATATAAGCCAAAAGACGATCCACATCTTCTTCATGTTTGAAGTTACATTGTTTTTCCTTTCCATTTTCATATACAACTACGAGATAGGATAACGTTCCAAATGCTCCTTTTCCTGTAAAACCACCTTTGCTCATGGCAATTCTTTTAAATATTCTTTCTATGGAAGAAAGTGGTATGTAATAACGTCTGTCAAAATAAAAACTGTTTAAATAAATTGCTTTTTCCCCAACACCGCAAGGGCCTATTTTTTTGCAGTTTTTTTTGTCAGTGGTTAATTCAGCATCCGGGATTGTTACAGTTCCAAGTCGTTGTGGTTTAAACATAATATCATCTCATTTCATTTGTATATTTTAAAAGAACTGTGAAAAACATGATGTCTGTCTGTTTTTCACAGTCCTATAGTCTTAAGCCTGTTTTCTGGCAGGTTTTCTTGTTGCCCAGATAAAGATTCCAAGGAACAATGCTGCCAGGATAATTCCTACAGGATAAGCAACTGCTGTAGGGAATCCCAGACATTCATCTGCACAGAAGAAATAGGTCATGGAAACGGCGCTCATAAATGTTGCAGGAACTGCTGTGATCCAGTAATTCTTCTTCTCGCGGAACAGATACATACTTGCTGTCCACAAAACGATCATTGCTAAAGTCTGGTTTGTCCAACTGAAATATCTCCATACAATGGCATAATCAAGATGTCCTACAAAAGCACCGACTGCCAGAAGCGGTACACAGAGAATCAATCGTTTCTGAATTTTATTCTGATCGATCTTGAACCAGTCTGCAAGTACAAGACGGGCACTTCTGAATGCGGTGTCTCCGGAAGTGATCGGGCATACGATAACACCGATCATTGCCAATGCTACACCGATGCTTCCCATTGTCTTAATACACACATCGTAGATAGCGGCTGACTGACCGTTAGCAAGAACTTCGCTTAAACCTGTGTTGAGACCACCTGTCACTTTGTAAAGTGCACATCCTGCGGCTGCCCAGATCAGTGCAATCACACCTTCTGCTACCATTGCGCCGTAGAATACGAAATGTCCCTGTTTCTCAGATTTCATACAACGAGCCATCAGAGGGGACTGTGTAGAATGGAAACCAGAAATAGCTCCACATGCTACGGTGATAAACATGAAGCTCCAGATTGGTTTTCCGTCAGGATGCATATTTGTAAAGTGGCTCCAGATTTCCGGAATTGTATAATTCGGATTTGTGAAGATACCGATGATAACACCAAGAGCCATGATGATCAGACAGATACCAAAAAGCGGGTAGATGCGTCCGATAATCTTATCAATAGAAATAAAGGTCGCGATAAAATAATATAACAAAATAATCCAAAGCCAGAATTCAGGATTTGCAAGAAGTCCGGTGATACCTTTGTTCCCAAGCAAAGTGACGATCAAGCCGGCAGGACCTACTGCAAATACAGTACCAACCATGACAAGAAGTACTACACTGAATACACGCATAACATTTTTCATAACATTTCCAAGATAGATTCCACATACCTCAGAAATCGATGCTCCGTCATTTCGTTCAGAAAGCATACCGGAGAAATAATCATGCACACCTCCGGCAAAAATTGTACCGAATGTAATCCAAAGGAATACGACCGGTCCCCATAAAGCACCCTGCATGGCACCAAAAATAGGTCCAAGACCGGCAATGTTAAGTAATTGCACAAGGAATAACTTCCATTGCGGCATAACGACATAATCTACTCCGTCATTGATTCTGACAGCAGGAGTTTCTCTGTCGTCAGGTGCGAATGTGTTCTCAACTACCTTTCCATAAACAAAATATCCGCCAATAAGTAACGCTAAACAAATAATAAAACTAATCATACAAACACCTCCAGAAAACATAAATGATAGCGTTTTTCAACCTACTTATATTATAGGATTGTTTATAAAAATTTCAAGGTTTTTAGAAAAAATCAAGAAAAGTATCATTTGTAGCTCCATGACTGGCGATTGTAGCATCGGATTGTTATAATCTCATCTTTGACAGTTGATTAGTTAAAAAAGGGGCTGTCGGAAAACAGATAGTTCCAAAGCAGGGAGGGTATGACTCACAACGAGTCATACCCTCCCTGAATTTATCTGAAATATGAAACAAAATTATGAGAGGCAGACTTAAGGAAAACATAAGAAATCATTCCTTGAGACTGCCCTTTTTTTGTGATATGATATCTACACGCAGACGATACTTCTAGTCATCTGCAAAGTATCTATATTAATTTCATTCATTTTCGGAGCCAGAAGAATCGGCAGTATTTCCCAAAGTGATGATAAGCAGACAGATAAATGAAGTTAAAAAATGATATGAAATTATCTTCATATACTGGAATATACTGAAAGTATATGTTAATCTATAGGTAGAAATCATAGCATTTTCTTTTGAACAGACATTTATCTGCGAAAAGAAAGGAGAAGCTATGGGGTGTCACCAGGTTAAAGGGCAGCAAAGAAATGGAGATAAAGTTTATGCAGAAGTGGGAAGAAAAAGAAATGGAAAGGCAGGAAGCATACGCAGAAGGACGAGAAGAAGGCGAACGTGTTGGAGAGGCGCGAATTAATAAGTTGATTGTATACTTATTGGAACAAGGGAGAAACAAGGATCTGGCAAAGGCAGCTTCAGAGTCTGAGTATCAGGTAAAGCTGTTAAAAGAGCTGGGATTGTAATGACATTCAATTGATATAATTCTAAAGTAATATTATGAGAGGCAGACTTAAGGAAAACATAAGAAATCATTCCTTGAGACTGCCCCTTTGCTGTCGCAGGAAGGAGAATATATTATGGAGATACAAATATTGAATTGGCTGCAGAGCTTACATACGCCAATTTTGGACAAGATCATGCAGTTGATCACACATCTGGGAGATATGGGAATTATATGGATAATTCTTACGATAGTTATGCTCCTGATTCCAAAGACAAGAAAAAGCGGTGTGATCATGGCAGCAGCACTGATTGTAGATGTGATTTTATGCAATGTAATTTTAAAAAATCTGATTGCGAGAGTGCGGCCATACGATGTCAACACAGCAGTACAGGTATTAGTTGCAAAACCGAAAGATTTTTCTTTTCCGTCCGGACACACAGCAGCGTCGTTTGCCAGTGTGACAGCCCTTTATCTGGCAGGAGAGAAAAAACTGTGGAAACCAGCCCTTGCGCTGGCAATTCTAATCGCATTTTCCAGAATGTACCTGTATGTACATTATCCGACAGACATTCTCGGTGGAGTTATCTTTGGAAGTTTAAGTGCATGGATTGGATACCAGTGTAGCAAAAAAATGTTCAACATTTTTCAAGTCGAACGGCCGTGAGACTTGGCGCGTGATTCTGGTCAGAGAAGCTGACATATTCCTATCAGAATCACTGCGCATCCTCGCGGAGCGTTTATCTCAGTCGGAGACCTAACTCCCACTGAGACAAATTTGCTATTACTCACCACCTGAAGAGGTGGGAGTCTTCTCGACTGAGATAAACATTGGAATATAAAGTAATAGAAGTTTCTAATTCAAATTTAACTCGACGATTGAATTAAAACGAGTTATATTAAAACAAGAATCAACTATTTAGTAGAAATGAGGGATTTTAGGTGGGAACGACATCTGAAACGAAACCAAAACGATATATCAGCGTGGGGCTTCTGGCACATGTGGATTCTGGAAAGACAACGCTTTCAGAAGGAATCCTTTATCTGACAGGACAGATCCGTAAGCCGGGGCGTGTAGATCATGGGGATGCGTTCCTTGACAACTACGCGCTGGAACGACAGAGGGGGATTACGATTTTTTCCAAGCAGGCAGTGTTTCAGCTTGGTGACAGCAAGGTGACACTTCTGGATACACCGGGGCATGTGGATTTTTCCGCGGAAATGGAGCGGACGCTCCAGGTGCTGGATTATGCGGTTTTGGTAGTCAGCGGAGCTGATGGCGTGCAGGGACACACCCGCACGCTCTGGAACTTGCTTGCGCGCTACCGGATTCCGACATTCATATTTGTCAATAAAATGGATCAGCCGGGGACGGACAAGACGCTGATTCTAAAAGAGCTGAAGAAAAAACTGGATGCTTCCTGTGTGGACATGGAAGATCCGGAAGATATTGCCACGGGGGACGAACGTGCACTGGAAGAGTATCTGGAAGCGGGAGAAGTTTCTATAGATACCATAAGCCAGATGATTGCAGATCGTCAGATTTTCCCTTGTTATTTTGGTGCTGCGCTGAAATTACAAGGTGTACAGGAATTACTGGACGGGATTGGAAAATATGTGGGAGATAATGTTTCGGCCAATTATGATCAGGCAGATAATAGATTACAGAACAGTGGAGATGCTCAGCAGTTTGGTGCGCGTGTCTATAAGATTTCCCGTGACCCTCAGGGAAACCGGCTGACTCACATGAAGATTACTTCCGGTGAATTAAAAGTTAAATCTTTGCTGAAAGGTGGACAAGTCTCTGAGCCGTGGGAAGAGAAGGCAGACCAGATCCGAATTTATTCTGGAGAAAAATTCGAGACAGTACAACAGGCGAAAGCAGGCATGATCTGTGCTGTGACAGGATTAAAGCATACATTTCCAGGGGAGGGACTTGGAATTGAAGCCGGTAAACAGGCAGTAACACCGATGTTAGAACCAGTTCTGAATTATCAGGTTTATTTCCCTGATCAGGTGGATGCACACACCATGCTCGGCTATATGCGTCAGATCGAGGAAGAAGATCCCATGCTTCGGGTCATTTGGAATGAAGAACTGGGCGAAATCCATGTTCAGCTTATGGGCGAGGTGCAGACAGAGATTCTGAAAAGTCTGGTAAGCGAACGATTCGGAGTAGATGTGACATTTGGCACTGGAAATATTGTATATAAGGAAACAATAAAAAATGTCGTAGAAGGTGTAGGGCATTATGAGCCGCTCCGCCATTATGCGGAGGTGCATCTGATTCTGGAGCCGGGACTTCCGGGCAGCGGGCTTGAGTTCTCAACCGACTGCAGTACGGATGATCTGGATCTGAACTGGCAGCGGCTGATTCTCACACATCTTTTGGAGCGGGAGCATAGAGGTGTGCTTCTTGGAGCGGCAATTACTGATATGAAGATCACACTGGTAGCAGGAAGAGCACATTTGAAACACACGGAGGGCGGTGACTTTCGACAGTCTACTTACCGGGCGGTGCGCCAGGGACTGATGCAGGCGGAAAGTGTACTGTTAGAGCCATATTACGAATTTCGTCTGGAAGTGCCGTCAGAAATGATCGGGCGTGCACTGATGGATGTTCAGCGTATGTACGGTGAGTTTGCGCCACCGGAGACAGACGGGGATCAGAGTGTGCTTACAGGAAGCGCGCCGGTTGCCTGTATGCGTGATTACCAGAAAGAAGTGGTGAGCTACACAAGAGGACGGGGACGGCTGACACTTGTATTTCAGGGCTATGCACCATGCCATAATACAGAAGAGATTCTGGAAAATGCAGGCTATGACCCGGAAGCGGACAACGAGAATCCGACCGGTTCTATATTTTGCAGTCACGGAGCCGGATATTATGTACCATGGCAGGAAGTGCCGGAGCATATGCACATTTCCTCTAGGTTGGAGGAGTATCTCAGAAAAGACAAAGATGCGGGGAAAATGCACGAAGAAGCTGACGGCAATGGCAGAGGTGTATTAAGAAATGGTGCTGCCGGTGGAAGTCCTTCAAAATCAGGCAGAAGTCGTGATTTTGGCGCGGAAGACCGGGAATTGGAAGAGATTTTCATGCGGACTTACGGAAAGATTGAACGCAAGAAACCAGGCAACGGACCTCGTACGATCATTGCCCAGTCCCAATATAAAGAAGAAAAACCACAGGAGAAGGTTGCGGAATATCTTTTAGTAGATGGGTACAACGTCATTTTCGCGTGGGACGAACTGAAAGAACTGGCAAAGGTGAACATTGAGAGTGCCAGAAATAAATTAATGGATATCTTAAGCAACTATCAGGGATTTAAGAAATGTACCGTGATCCTTGTGTTTGATGCATATAAGGTGGATGGCGATACGCTGGAGATTCAAAAATACCACAACATTCACGTTGTTTATACGAAGCAGGCTGAGACAGCAGATCAGTACATAGAAAAGGTCGTGCACCATATCGGACGAAAACGCCATGTGACAGTCGTAACTTCCGATGGCGTGGAGCAGGTCGTGACCCAGGGACAGGGAAGCGCACTTATTTCTTCCAGAGAATTTTATGAAGAGGTAGAAATCACCCGCAGACAGATTCAGGAAGAAATTAAGGAGCGCACAGGCGGCACAAAAAATTACCTTTTCGACCATATGGATGAAGCATTTGTAAAAGAGATGGAAGATGTCCGTCTTGGAAAGAAGGATATTTGATGTTATGTACCATACCAGATTATTATAAAGAATTTTCCTGTATCGCCGCAGACTGCGAGGACACTTGCTGCGCGGGGTGGCAGATTGTAATTGATGAGAAGTCGAAGCGGCGGTACGCAAAGGCAGCAACAGGACTTAATAATATTGAAAAGAATCTCGCCCGCGAGCTGCGCCGCTGTGTCAACTGGCGCGAGGGCGTCTTCCGTCAGGATACGGAAAAGCGCTGTGCATTTTTAAACCAGAATAATCTCTGCCGACTTTATCAGATGGCGGGACCGGACAGCCTGTGCCGGACTTGTAAAATGTATCCGCGCCACATAGAAGAGTTCGAGGGAGTCAGGGAAATCACGCTCTCCCTTTCCTGCCCGGAGGCAGCAAGAATCATATTAGGCAAGAAAAATCCGGTGCATTTCTTAAGTTATGAGAAGCCGGGAGAAGAAGATTATGGCGACTTCGACCTGTTCTTTTATTCACAGTTGGTGGACGCAAGAGAAAGCATTTTAAAAATGCTTCAGGATAGAAGTCTCTCCATTCATCACCGCATGGCGCTGGCACTGGCGATCAGCCATGATATGCAGGCACATGTAGACCGCAGGGAAATGTTTTCCTGTGAGGATATTCCGAAGAAATACGAGTCCGAGACAGCCAGAAAGTACACAAAAGAACGTCTGGAAGCATTTGAAAAAGACGAGACCGGACGATTCGAATTCGCGCAGAAAACATTTCAGTATCTGTATCGGCTGGAGCTTCTGAAAGAAAACTGGCTGTATGTGCTGATGGACGCAGACAAATTACTTTACGGCGGTCTGGCAAGTGTGTATGAGGATTCTGTGAAGAGCGATGCAGAACAAAAAGGCAATGCAATACAAAAAGGCAATACAGCACAAAAGGGTGGAGAGGAACAGTCAGAGGAAGACATTGACCAGCTCAGATACTTTGTAAACCTCCAGGAATTTGAACTGTGGAAGCAGGAGCATATGCCGGATTGGGACATTATGCTGGAACAAATGCTGGTGTATTTTGTGTTTACTTATTTCTGTGGGGCAGTTTATGATGGACGTATTCAGGCGAAAATGCAGGTGTGCGTGTACAGTGTCTATATAATAGAAGAAATCTTGCGCGCCAGATGGCTGGAAAATGAAAAGACACTTTCCATGGAAGAAGTTGTGGAGCTGACCTACCGCTATTCCAGAGAGGTCGAACATTCCGACCAGAACCCAGAGCGTCTGGAACATTTCATGGAGAAAAATCCGTGGATCCGTGTAAAGAAGTAAAATGAAAATAGAATAGAAAGAACCGGAAGAAACAGGAAAAGAGGGATTTAATATCGTGGAAGAAGACAGAGAATATAAAGACACAGTGCAAAAGCTGTTTACATTTATTGAAGAGAGCCCGAGCCAGTATCATGCCGTTGATACAATGAGAAAGCATTTGGAAGCGGCTGGCTATGAGCAGCTTTTAGAGAGCGGAGCGTGGAAGCTGAAATCAGGTGGGAAATATTATGTGATCCGCAGTGGTTCATCACTCATTGCATTTCGAATTCCGGCGCAGGATTCTCAGAATTACTGTGGGTTCCAGATTGTGGCGTCCCATAGTGATTCTCCGAGCTTTAAGATTAAAACAAATCCGGAAATGAACGTGGAAGAACATTATGTAAAATTGAATGTTGAAAAATATGGCGGTATGCTCTGTGCACCGTGGTTTGACAGACCACTGTCTGTGGCAGGGCGTCTGATCGTAAAAGAAAATAACAGACTTGTCACGAAGCTGATCAACGTAGACCGGGATTTGGTCATGATTCCGAATCTGGCTATTCATATGAACCGGGAGGTAAATAAAGGCTACGATTATAACATACAGAAAGATATGCTGCCACTTTACGGCTGCGGCGAAGCAAAAGGAAAATTTATGAAGCAGATTGCAGAGGCGGCAAATGTAAAAGAGGACGCGATTCTTGCAAGTGACCTGTTCCTTTACAATCGCATGAAAGGAAGCATCTGGGGAGCTTGCAAAGAATTCATTTCCAGTCCGAAGCTGGATGATCTTCAGTGCGCATTTTCTTCATTAGAAGCTTTCTTGCAGTCTGAAGAACCTTTGCCATTGGAAAATGTACAGGCAAATAAGCAAAGCGAAGTCGATGGAAAAAATGTAATCAATGGAAAAAGTATCCCAGTTCACTGCGTATTCGATAACGAAGAAGTTGGAAGTGGCACAAAACAAGGAGCTGCATCTACATTTCTTGCAGATACACTGATTCGGATCAATCATGCCATGGGACGGGATGAGGCCGGATACAGGCAGAGTATCGCCAACAGCTTTATGCTTTCAGCAGATAATGCTCATGGCGTACACCCGAACCATACCGACAAGGCATGCCCGACGAATCGGCCATATCCGGGAAATGGCGTGGTCATCAAGTACAGCGCCAATCAGAAATATACTACCGATGCAATATCAGCAGCGGTGTTTGAGGAAATTTGCAACCGGGCAAATGTACCGTATCAGATTTACGTGAACCGTTCCGATATACTGGGAGGTTCCACACTCGGGAACATTTCCACGACACAGGTACCAGTCAACACAGTAGACATCGGACTGGCTCAGCTCGCTATGCATTCCCCATATGAGACAGGAAGTGTGAAAGACACAGATTACATGATCCAGGCTATGAAGACATTTTTTGAAGCTTCCGTGCAGCAGACCGAAGATGGATATGAGATTATTTCGTGTTGAAAGAAGTAAAATTTTATAATAGTTATTATGTAAACTAATAAATAGGCAAAGGAGCGGTTTTTTATCTGATTGAGATGGAAGAACCGCTTTTAAAATATAGCTTTTTAAAATGTGGTATGCTATCATGAAAATGTTGTCTTTATACATTACAGGAACGAAAGGGGAACATCATGTTAGAAAAAGTATTTAAACTTAGCGAAAACAAGACTGACGCGAAAACAGAAATACTTGCCGGAATCACAACATTTATGACAATGGCATATATTCTTGCGGTCAATCCAAGCATACTCTCAGCAACGGGTATGGATTCAGGAGCTGTATTTACTGCCACTGCTCTGGCAGCATTTATCGGAACACTGCTCATGGCAATCTTTGCAAACTATCCATTTGCACTGGCACCTGGTATGGGACTGAATGCATATTTTGCATACACAGTTGTATTAGGAATGGGATATAGCTGGGAATATGCACTGACAGCCGTATTTGCAGAAGGAATCATCTTTATTCTTTTGTCTGCGACAAATGTACGAGAAGCTATTTTCAATGCAATCCCACAGAATTTAAAAGCAGCCGTCAGCGTAGGAATCGGACTGTTCATCGCATTCATCGGACTTCAGAATGCAAAAATTGTAATCGGAGGATCTACACTGCTTCAGTTATTCTCCGTAGATAAATATAACGAAGTAAACGGAGTATCTGCGTCATTTAACGATGTAGGAATCACAGTACTCCTTGCAATCATCGGAATTATCGTCACAGGAATTTTAGTAGTAAAGAACATCAAAGGAAATATCCTCTGGGGAATTCTGATCACATGGCTGCTCGGGATCATCTGCCAGTTCACAGGACTTTATGTACCAAATGCAGATCTTGGATTCTATAGCCTGTTGCCAAATTTCAGCAACGGATTATCCATTCCAAGCCTGTCACCAATCTTCTGCAAACTGGACTTCAGCGGAATCTTCTCCCTGAACTTTATAGTCATCCTGTTTGCATTCCTGTTCGTAGACTTATTTGATACGATCGGAACACTGATCGGAGTATCCGCAAAAGCAGACATGCTCGACGAGAACGGAAAACTTCCAAGAATCAAAGGCGCACTCATGGCAGACGCAGTCGCAACAACAGTCGGAGCCGTAATCGGAACATCAACAACAACAACATTTGTAGAAAGCGCATCAGGAGTATCCGAAGGAGGAAGAACCGGACTTACATCAGTCACAACAGCAATCCTTTTCGGACTGTCACTGTTCCTGTCACCAATCTTCCTTGCAATACCATCATTTGCCACAGCACCGGCACTTGTAATTGTAGGACTTTACATGCTCACGAACGTAACAAACATAGATTTCAATGATATGTCAGAAGCAATCCCTTGCTATGTATGCATCATCGCAATGCCATTCTTCTACAGCATCTCCGAAGGAATCTCAATGGGAGTCATCACATACGTGGCACTCAACCTGATCACAGGAAAAGCAAAAGAAAAGAAAGTCAGCATACTCATGTACGTACTGGCAGTACTGTTTATATTGAAATATGTATTTTTATAAAAAATTGGGGACGGGGTTTTTTCAAAAACAATGTCATTAAGTTAAGGATTTTAGTAG
>NZ_JAJCNB010000044.1:0-17955 GCF_020560825.1 Dorea sp. 210702-DFI.3.17 | reverse complement strand
AACACCAGCCTTCCAAGCTGGATACGTGGGTTCGATTCCCATCACCCGCTTTCTTGAAGCCTAAAAGCTTTGAGAGATAGTTCTAATAGAGCTAGATTGAGTCTGTAGCTCAGCTGGATAGAGCAACGGCCTTCTAAGCCGTAGGTCGAGGGTTCGAATCCCCCCAGGCTCGTTAGAACCACAGAAAATAGAATAGTGCTAAGTGTACTAAGTTGGACAAGCGTAGTTCGATAAGTGTATATGGTGGGTATGGTGCAGTTGGTTAGCGCGCCAGATTGTGGTTCTGGATATCATGGGTTCGAGTCCCATTACCCACCCTTTTTATTTTATTGGGCTATCGCCAAGCGGTAAGGCACAGGACTTTGACTCCTGCATTCGTTGGTTCGAATCCAACTAGCCCAGTTTTTATGGGCGTGTAGCTCAGGTGGTAGAGCACTTGACTTTTAATCAAGTTGTCCGGGGTTCGAATCCCCGCACGCTCACTGTGAATATAACGCAAACTTAATGAGAATTAGGTATTGCGTTTTTATTTTCTTATGCGGATGTGGCGGAATTGGCAGACGCGCTAGACTTAGGATCTAGTGTCCCCGACGTGCAGGTTCAAGTCCTGTCATCCGCATTTTTATGCAAAACCTCGGAATAATAATTTCTGAGGTTTTTTGCGTTGACGAGCTTATAAAAAATATAGTATGATTACTAAAAATAGTAGAGAACAAAAGAATTGATAAAGGAGAGACATATGCAGAGAACGAAAAAGATAACCGCATTTGTACTTGCGATTGCTCTTTGCGTGGGGATGTTGCCGACACTTGGGGTGAATGCAAAAGCCGCGGACACGGGTAAACATATGGACGTATTATTTACACATGATACGCATTCGCATCTGAACAGTTTTTCTACGATCGTTGATGGAAAACAAGAAGAGGTCGGAGGATTTGCAAGACTCAAGACTTCAATTGACGAGCAGAAAGAAAAAAATCCGGATACGCTCTATCTGGATGGTGGAGATTTTTCTATGGGAACGTTGATCCAGACGGTGTATGAGACAGAGGCGGCAGAGCTTCGTATGCTAGGCTATCTTGGATGTGATGTGACGACCTGGGGAAATCATGAGTTTGACTATCGTTCCAGTGGACTTGCTAATATGCTGAATACTGCAAAGGCTTCCGGTGAAAATGTTCCGTCACTGGTCGTTTGTAATGTGGACTGGAGTGCTATGGAAAAAGCGGGCTTAACGGAAGGACAGCAGCAGATTAAAGATGCATTTGAGAACTACGGTGTGAAAGATTATGTAATTGTACAGAAAGGTGATGTCAAAATAGCAGTTTTTGGCGTATTTGGTAAAGATTCGCTAGATTGCGCGCCAACATGCGAACTGCTTTTTGAAGATCCGATCGAGGCTTCTAAGAAGACGGTGGAAGAGATTAAGAAAAATGAGGACGTGGATATGATTGCCTGTGTATCTCATAGTGGTACCGTGGAAGATGAAGATAAATCTGAAGACGAGATTCTTGCGAAAAATGTGCCGGATATAGATTTGATTATCAGCGGACACACACATACACAATTAGATAAGCCGATTCAGCACGGAGATACTTATATTGTTTCCTGTGGAGAATATGGAAGAAATCTTGGAACGATTTCTATGACGCAGAAAGATGATGGACGCTGGGACGTGGATACTTACGAGTTGATTCCGGTTACGGATGAGATAAAGGCGGATGCTGCAACACAGGAGCGGATTGATGAGCTGATGGAGACGGTTGATACGAATTATCTGTCACATTTTGGATATACAAAAGATCAGATTCTTGCGGAAAATGATATTGAATTCAGCAGTGTGGACGATATGTATAATGAGCATGAGGAGCTGAATCTCGGAGACATCATGTCTGATGCATATGTGTATGCGGTGGAAAATTCCGAGTACTACGATGGTGATCCAGTCGATGTGGCGGTTGTTCCGAGCGGAACAGTACGTGATACTTATACAAAAGGGGATGTCACGGTCGAACAGGTCTACAATTCATTTTCACTTGGAATTGGGAAGGATGGGCTGGCGGGTTATCCGCTGATCAGCGCTTATCTGACAGGAAAAGAATTGAAACTTGTGGCGGAAATTGATGCGTCTGTTTCAGATTTTATGACGATTGCCAGACTTTATTGCAGCGGTCTTAACTTTACATACAATCCGCATCGCATGATACTCAATAAAGTGACAGATTGCTATCTGATGAAAGCACAGGGGGAAGGAAACAGAGAAGAGATAGAAGATGACAAGTTGTATCATGTGGTGACAGACCTATATACAGGGCAGATGCTCGGTGCTGTCATGGACACATCTTATGGACTGCTGTCTATTACGCCGAAGGACAAAGATGGAAATCCAATCGAAAACCTGGAAGATCAGGCAATTATGGAAGGCAATCAGGAGCTGAAAGCATGGGCCGCCATTGCCAGATATATGGAGTCCTTTGATGATACAGATGGTGATGGTATTGCAAATGTGTCGGAATATTATAATGAAAAACACGACCGCAAGGTTGTGGAAGACAGCTGGAATATTATTGATCTTGTAAAACACCCGAATAAATTTTCGGCTATCATAGCGGGCATTTTTGTACTTGTAATTGTGCTGATTATTTTGATCATATTGCTGGTTAAAAAAATTGTGCGGAAGATAAAAAATAATTAAATGAAATAGATTTAAATGATAGACTAAACTAAGAAAAACCACCCTCTAAACTTTTGACGAGTTGGGTGGTTTTTCTATAATTACTTAACTAACGAAGTTTATAAAAGATATGCTTTTTTGAATTTTATCTTATCTTACTATAATTTTCCTGACCACACAGCTTACTACTCCTGCAATGCACAGCGGCAGTAGTGTGGTTTTCAGACCACCGTAAATAGACAGTCCTCCTTGTACACCGGTAAGCCAACTTGGAGAACTTGGAATCAGGTGACTGAACATGGCGGCCAGATAGGAACCGGCGTAAATGATAACAAAGGACAAAAGCCCGCGCCCGGTATCCAGGCGGTTGTTGTGCCTGCTTCTGGCGCGTGTGCGGCTGGCAGCCCAGAAGAAGTTGAGCAGTTCATAACCGACCAGCACAGCTCCGACAGCCAGGTATGCGATTAGTGTGGTATCTTTCGTCTGTCCGAGTAACAGGATTTTTCCATAAGAACCGGCGTTACTTAAAAATGCTTTCAACAATGTCAGAATGATGAGAGCGATTAAAATCAGTGTGGCTGCCCGGAGAATGGTTCCGACTAATTTTTTAGTTGCGTTAATGCCGGTCTTAGCAATATTTGCAACCGGTTTTCCTACATTGGGCAGTCCGCGACGCTTTTTCTTCTTGGATTTTTTGGAATCCGGATCCTGTTTGTCGTTGCGCTTTTTCTTTTTTGAATCTCTGCCGTTGCTGTTATAGTCATCATCATCATAATCGTCATCATAATCATCGTCGTCATCATCATAATCATCATAATAGTCGGTGTCGCCATCATAACCGTCATAATCGTCGTAATCGTTGTTATTATCAGAACTATCTTCACTCAAATAGCTCCCAAGATCCTCCAGATCTTCATATACAACTTCGAAATCATCATCGAAGTAATTATCAAATTCATTTGTCTGTTTCTTTTTGTTTCCCATAATCACTTATACCTCCCTGTGAGCAACTCATATTTTATAATGAATGCAAAAGGGACTCAAGAGATGTCACACAATCTTCACGAAACCGTAAGAAAATCTTCAGAAATGTGGAAAATGAGTGAGGACAGGGCATTGATTTTGGAAAAATTGTGTTATAATATGAATGCCTGTGGATAAGTGCAATATGTATGCACTCAAGAAGGTGGAATCTTACAGATTTAAAAGTAGTAGGTTGAATTGGAGGTAATGGTATGGAATATGAAGGTAGAATTTGTCGTGCGCCAATGGAACGTGCATCTTACATGCTGCCGGTCATGGTCGGCTGCTCTTATAATAAATGTAAATTCTGTAATCTGTTCAGAGATTTAAAATATCGTGAGCTGCCGCTTGAGCAGGTCGAAGAGGAACTGCAAAGGGTGAAGAATTTGGGAGGAAATCCAAGAAAGATATTTCTTGGAGATGGTAATGCATTTGGATTGAAAATGGATCGTCTGCGTGCGATACTTGATTTGATCGATAAATATTTTCCAGATTGTCAGATGATCAACATGGATGCGACTGTAACAAGTATCCGGCTGAAAAGTGATGAGGAACTTCAGGAATTATATGACCGCAAGGTGAGACATTTATATCTGGGGATTGAAAGTGGTCTGGATGATGTGCTGAAGTTTATGAGAAAAGAGCATACCCAGGATCAGGCGTATAAAGAGATTGCAAGAATCCAAAAAGTCGGATTGATTTTTGATGCACATGTTATGTCTGGTGTTGCCGGTAAAGGCAGAGGCCAGGAAAATGCAATCGCTCTGGCAGAGTTCCTGAACAAGACGCAGCCGGATCGTATTGTTAACTTCTCTTTATTTCTTCATAATCAGGTTGCACTTTATGAAGATATTAAATCCGGAGCATTTATTCCGGCAGATGAAGTGGAAAATATGGAAGAAGAGCGTACATTGATTGAGCTTCTGAAAGAAGGACCGGACGGACATCAAATGCTTTATGATGGATTTAATGACTTCCTGGAACTTCGTGTGAAAGGGAAAGTTCCGAAAGATGCACCACGTATGATCGAGAAGCTGACAGAGGCAATTGAAAAATATAAAGACGAGCCGCCGATTTATGCCTATGTAAGAGGTGACTGCCCGGATCTGTCTATGTGTGACGGTGGGCGTTGGCTGTGGGAGATGGATGACAGTAAGCTGGCACAGTATAATGAAAAGGAAAAGAAACTGAGCTGATGAATACAAGAGTAAAAGGATTCATATATTTATTGCTGTCCGCAGTCTACTTTGGTTTTATGCCATTGCTTGTGAAAGTGATCTGCGCGGATGGAAGCACGATAGTGGGAGCATTATTTTTAAGGTTTGCCCTGGCAATCATTCCGCTGTACATTTACCTGAAAGTGCGGAAAGTTCCGATGGAGCTATCTGTGGAGAAAGGAAAAAAGATTTTGTGTGTGACGGTGTTTGGCTATGGCATCACGGCGCTTCTTTTGTATAGTGCGTACGATTATATGCCGTCAGGTATGGCGACGGTCATTCATTTTGGATATCCGGTTTTTGTGTTGCTTGGCAGTCTGATATTTTTGAGAAGACGTGTGCCTAAGCTGAAAATCGTGTGTGTTGGTCTGTGCATGATCGGTATTTTCCTGTCCTATGCAGGGAGCGGCGGTGAGGCAAAGCCGATGGGATTTGTTTTTGCGCTTATATCCGGAATGACGTATGCATTTTACATATTATATCTGGAAGTGGGCGGGCTGCAGGATATCCCTGCTATGAAGATGATATTTTATATGAATATTGTTGGCTCCATTATGGTATTTTTGATTGGAAAAGTATCGGGAAGTTTTGTACTTCATATGAATATAAACGCATGGATCGCGGCATTTGTTCTCTCTCTTGGCGCAGCATTTATCGGAGTGGGATTTTTTCAGTATGGCGTACAGTATGTGGGAGCCCAGGATGCGGCAATTTTAAGTACATTTGAACCGGTGACCAGTATGATCGTGGGGATTTTAGTCCTGCATGAGAGTGCAAGTCTTTCGTCGATGGCAGGCTGTATACTGATTCTTATATCCGTGACGGCAACTGCGTTCGCTAAGTCATGATAGATTTTTTGAATAGTGATAGAGAAAAAAGAACGAAAAGTATTAGAATAAGCATGCTTTTCGTTCTTTTTTTTGTTGGCAGCGTTTGATATTAAGGGAAAAATGTGGATTTATTGACAATAAAAATATATAAAGACATTACTATTTAAATAATCAATTGGACAAATAGCAGATTGCACGTTACACTATTCCCGGAGTTAAAAATGTTTTGAGTGTACAGGCTCAAATACACAAATTTTGCTGGGAGAATGAGAGGAACAAAAGCATGTTAAAATCTTATCAGAGGTAGGCTTAATAGTGGCCACACAGGTAGTATCATATTGCCACTATTTTGAGAACAGGGGAATTCTCCTGCATAAATACAGGTGTTACTATCGACCTCACATCGATATTGACATTGATACATTTTGTAAAAGCGTGCTGTCGCCAGGCACGCTTTTTTCGTATCTAAAATTGATGATATCAGTGCAGAGAACGAAGTCATCAGCAGTTCGACTTGATTTAAACTTCTTCCTCTGCCCGTTTTACGACTTCGTCGATGTCCAGTGACAGGCTTCCGTCCTGGAACTGGAAGCAAGGAACGCCGACCCAGTGGTTTTCCTTTACTTCATCAAAGATCGGGTTTGTGTCGCGGAGTGTGAGGAAACGTTTCAGATATCCGATATTGTCGGAAAATTCCATATACAGATACTGGATTCCTTTCTCTTTTAAAATTTCTTCTGCCTCGACGCAGTCCGGGCATGCTTTTGTTCCATACATTACAACTTTCATGTGTAACTCCTTTCTTTTTAAAAAAATTTTCCTGTCTGTTATACGTGTTTGCAAAATAATAAAGTGCTAAGTGTACTGCTTGCTTTGTGCGGCTTTGTGCGGTCTGAATTCATGTGTGTTTAAACCGGCTTTAGATTCATCGGACTTGAGCCAGACTATCTAAATTGCTTGTGAATCTGGAGTCTGTCGTGAATTAGTTTGCTTCGTAAGCTTCCTGTAAAGCACGGCGCAGCTTCGTGTACTGGCTGTCCGCATCTTTTGCTCCGAGAAATGTCTCGGTAACAAGTCCGTCTTTTCCTACTATAACTGTATAAGGGATACCGGCACTCGGATAAAGATTACTGATATTGCTTTCGGTGTCGCAGGCAACCGGAAATGAATAATTCTTTGCCTCGATAAATGTATCAATAGTATCTTCATCTTCGCTTACATTTACTCCGACAATTACAATCTGGTCACCATATTCTTCATAAAGCTTCTCGATGGCGGGCATTTCCTTGACGCAGTTGCTGCACCAGGTTGCCCAGAAGTTCAAAAGAATGACTTGTCCTTTCTTATCGGAGAGGGTAAAAGCTTCGCCGTTATTCAACTTGGCGGTAAAATCCGGTGCTTCACTTCCAATTGCCATCTCTTGGTGAAGAGCAGAACTTCGTTTCCCGCTTTTCTTTCCGGAAGATGTATCATTGGTCTGACCGCCTAAGCAGCCAATCAGGACAAAGACAGAGAAAAAACACAGACAAAAACAGAACAGTGGTTTATAAATTTTTTTGAAAAATTTAAACATGTTTCGTGTCTGCCTCCTGTGATTTTGCTGAAAATATATTGTAGTTTCGTACAAATGAAGTATACAACACTTTCACCGAAATATACAAGACATACAAAGGGAAAGCTTTATTGAAAAAAAGAATATATAGAGACGCTTTTATCAAAAATCTTTATTGGACAAATGAAGAACATCAGATGTATGATTATTCGGGATTTATATGTGACTGCCTGAAACAATATGACAGATGGAAGGCGGGGACATACATTTTTATAAGGAAATAGAATTCCTTATCAGTAACTATAAGTATTTCTAATCTAAAGGAGAAGAAAAAGGAGGTTTTTCAAAATGGATGCACTTTTAAGTGTAAACTGGATAGCTCTTCTTGTACTTATGATCGCTCTGCTTTCTTTTAAAGCACTGAACTGGATCGCGTACAGAGTGAACTGGACAGTTGTAATTCTGATCAGTATGGTCATTGGTGCTGTCATTGGGGTAGTATTTGCTTCAGAGGGGAACACATACCTTGTGTGGCTGAATTTAATTGGACAGGCTTATGTAAAACTGATCAAAGCTTTGGTAGCACCGGTAATTTTAGTATCGGTTATTTCAGGACTGATTTCTCTGAACGATAAAGAGAAGATGAAAAAAATCGGAACGAAATCAGTATTCTGGCTTCTTATAACATCTGTAACAGCCATTGTTGTCACACTTGTTGTTGGGGCAGTGACTAATATTGGTAAAGGAGCAGGAGCAGTGTTTGCAGACATTTCCAGTGTCACAGACGCTACACTGAGCGCTTATCAGGAGATGGAAACATCTTTTGATACCATTCTTCTGAATCTGGTTCCAAGCAATATCGCAGCAGATCTTGCAGCAGATAATATCGTAGCAATCATTATTATTGCGGTTGCGGTTGCAGTTGCTTATGTAAGCATTTCTTCAGAAGAGGGAGAAGATAAAGTCCTTGTGATCAAGAAACTGATTGAGGCAGTTAAAAAGGTCATTTTCAACATTCTTGCATATGTGATTGATCTTACACCATACGCAGTGCTTTGTCTGACAGCATGCTCTGCAAGTCAGCTCTTAAGCGACAAAGAGGCGCTGGTACAGCTTGTACTTCTTGTTGTGATGGTATTTGTTGCATGCCTTATTCAATCATATGTTGTCAATGCGGTAATCTTGAAATCATTTGCCAAGGTTAATCCGCTGAAGTTCTTTAAGAAGACATTTGACGCACAGGCAACAGCATTTACAACAACAAGTAGTGTTGGAACAATGCCAATCACAATCGACAGACTGATCCGTAAAGTTGGTGTTGATGAGGAGGTCGCAAACTTTACAGCACCTCTTGGAACAACAATCGGTATGGCAGGATGTACATGTGTATGGCCGATTCTTCTTGCAATGTTTTACCTTAATGCAACAGGACAGAGCTGGGGAGTAAGCCAGTACCTTGTTATGTGCTTTATGTGTCTGGTACTTTCCCTTGGAAGCGCCGGAATGCCGGGAGTTGGAGTTATCACAGCAGTATCTCTGTTCAGCGCAGTGAATCTGCCGATCGCAGCAGTTGTACTTTTGATTCCGATCAACAACATTACAGATATGGTACGTACTCTTACAAATGTTACAGATGCCAGCGTATGTGCAGCAGTTGTAGCTCGTCAGAACGGACTTCTGAATGACGAAGTATTTGCAAAAGAGGACGAGAAATTAGAGAAAGGAGAGGCGTAAATCATGAAAAAATCAACCATCGCATTAATCGTAGCTGCAGTTGTATGTCTTGGCCTCTCAGCATTCTCAGCAAAAGCTTCTGTTACAAGAACGAACGAAGCTATTGAAGAAATTGGAGAGGTTACTTACTCCGAAGATTGCAAGGCAAAGATCGACCGTGCAGTGGAGTACTACAACGCACTCGACAAAAACCTGGACCTGCAGGAAAAAGTGAATAAAGAAGATATGAAAAATTTCGATGCTGCTAAAATTGAGTATGCACGTCTGGCAATCAAAGCTGCCAGTGTTGCAGATGCAAGAAAAGTACCGGAAGGATATACTTCTGATGATATTAAGAAATTTGTAACAGAGGCACGCGAAGTCGTAGACAGCTATCTGAGTGCTGATCAGACAAGTATGGTACCAAACTACGCAGACCTCACAGAACTGGAAAAAGAATATACTTCAACAGGTGGATCTGGCGGATCTGATGAAGAAGTATCCGTTCCGATGTGCTAGGAAGACAGAGAGGAGATTTAATGATGAAAAGAAAAATGATCTCGGCTGTTCTTGCTGCGGTAATGACAGTCGGAATGATAACAGGATGTGGAAGCAGCCAGGCAACAACAGAAAACAAAGCTGATAAGGCTGATAAGCTTGAGAGCCAGACAAGCCTTTCTTCTACGGATTATGATTTTGAAAAAGAATATGCATATGGAGATTTTAATGCACATTCAAGAGCTGACGAAGATCGTCAGGACGGAATCGATACATTTGAAGACAAAGATATCGTATTCCAGGATATTACGTACGATCAACTTATCGACATTCTTGGCAGTGAAGGAAACTACATGATTCAGCTTAGCGGATCATGGTGCCACAACAGCCGTGCAATGAGCCCGTTTATCAACAAATATGCAAAAGAGTACGGTATTGATACAGTATACTCTTATGACTTTAACATCAACAATGGTGATGACGGATCTTTATTCGTTCGTATGTCTAATGAGAAGACAACACCTGGAACAAAGCTGAACTATATGTATGGTGAGATGGTTTCCAGATATCTGACAAACTTAGATGACTGGGTAGAGTATCCATCTACACATGCAACAGCACTTTCTTATACAAATGCAGATGGCAAAGAGGTTACGGTTGGAAGACTTCAGCAGCCGATCGTATTTGTATACAACAAAGACAACAAAGTCGATTACAGCAACTCCGGAAACGGAAGCACTTCCTGCCCAATCATGTATGCATTTGAGAAAATGGTTGATCGTGATTCAAAGGGAATCTACACAAAGAGATTTGATGATGACGGGAATCCGGTTCTTGATGAGAATGGAAATCAGATCAGAGATTATATCACAGACGAGTACGATGCAAGTGTAAAAGAAATGTTTGATTTCATCAAAGATAACGGAATCGAGATGTCAAAATATTCTAAGACAGATCACCTGCGCGATGTATTTAACAGCTATGGAAGTGAGATCTTCTCAGCAGACCAGCAGATCAATGTATATCCGGTAACATACAGACAGCTGAAATGGCTTCTGAATGAAGACGGAAATGCAATGGTTATGATCGGCGGCGCCGGAGATGAGAAAACACGTGCCGTTATCTCAAGAGTGAATGACTATGCAGTAAAGAATAACGTCCGCGTATATCTTTATGATCCGCAGGTGGACGGAGATGTGACAACAGGACGTTGGGGATACAAGCAGTCTATGAATATTCTTGATGAAAATGCAATCGTGAACCTGATGTATACAGACCTTGTAAAGGGTGCACTTACAAACCTTGAAGTTGCACATTCTATGTCTGACGGTACAGCACTGATCCAGGAGCCATTCCTGTTCGCATTCAATAAAGATGCTAAGGACGCTGACGGATTTACAGCACCGATCAAAGCATGGGCTGAGCTGACATATACGCAGGATCCAGAGACAAGATTCTACATTGGTAAAGAGGCTAATCAGAAATCCTGCGACAGCAGTATCGAGTCTGTATTTGCAGCTTATGCCGGAGAAGAGGCAGCAGAGTAAAATATTGCAAATGTGTCTGTTTTAAAGATGAGGATTTGAGAGTACGCCTATAATAAGAATGGATATAAATTAAGAAGACAGTCGTTTTGCGCAGAAGTGCAGGATGGCTGTCTTCTTATTATATAATAGGAACTTACATTTCCTATTATACAAAAAAAACTCCAGCAGGATGCGCACTCGCGCGAATAAGAATTATGCCGTAAGCGGCCACGCTCAGTGCGAGAATGCAGTAAATGACGGAATGATATCGGCAAAATGCATATGGAGACGAAAGAATAAGCATTTTCTTTATAAAATTAGTAGAAAATGCAAGTTTATGTTGTAATTTCTTCAAATTTTGGTAAAATAGCATATAGCGAAAAAGATAACATAAAAAGCAGGAGGAATGCCGTATGAAACCGTATAGCAAGTTGACGAAAGAAGAGCTGAAAAAGTTAAAAGGCCAGTTAGAGAAACAATTCGAAGAAGTGAAAGCAAAAGGAATACATTTGGATATGTCCCGTGGTAAACCGTCAAAAGCACAGTTGGATCTGAGTAATGGTCTGATGGACGTGCTGAATGGGGACAGTGACCTGGTAAGCTCTGATGGAGTAGACTGCCGTAACTACGGTGTTCTGGATGGAATTACAGAGGCAAGAAAATTACTGGCAGATATGTCAGAAGTACCAGAGAGAAATATTCTGATCTACGGAAACTCCAGCCTGAATGTAATGTTCGATACAGTATCAAGGGCTATGACTCATGGTATCATGGGAAGCACACCATGGTGCAAATTAGATAAAGTAAAATTCTTATGTCCGGTTCCGGGATACGACAGACATTTTGCGATTACAGAGTATTTTGGAATTGAAATGATCAATGTACCGCTTCTTCCGACAGGTCCGGATATGGATATGGTAGAGAAATTGGTGGCAGAAGATCCTGCAATCAAAGGAATCTGGTGTGTGCCGAAGTATTCTAACCCAACAGGAGTATCTTACTCTGACGAAACAGTCAGAAGATTTGCACACTTGAAACCTGCAGCAAAAGACTTCCGTATCTTCTGGGATAATGCATATTCAATCCATCATCTTTATGATGACAAGAGAGATGTTATCCTTGAACTGTTAAATGAATGTGTTAAAGCAGGCAATCCGGATATGGTATTCAAATTTATTTCCACATCCAAGGTTTCTTTCCCTGGATCCGGAATTGCAGCACTTGCTGCATCCAGAGCGAATATCGAAGATGCGAAGAGCTTTATGAAGTTCCAGACAATCGGACATGACAAGCTCAACCAGCTCCGTCATGTAAGATTCTTTAAAGATATGCCGGGAATGTATGAGCATATGAGAAAACATGCTGCTATCCTTCGCCCGAAATTCGAAAAGGTTGAAGATGTTCTGGAGAAAGAAATTGGCGGACTTGGAATCGGAACATGGACAAAGCCACTCGGCGGATATTTTATTTCTTTCGATTCAATGGATGGCTGCGCAAAGGCAATTGTGGCAAAAGCAAAAGAAGCTGGTTTGATTATGACAGGTGCCGGAGCAACATTCCCATACGGAAAGGATCCAAAAGACAGCAATATCCGTATTGCACCGTCCTTCCCGACAGTTGATGAACTTGCACAGGCAGCAGAAATCTTCGTACTCAGTGTAAAACTTGTCAGTGTAGAGAAACTGCTTGGAGCAAAATAAGAAGAAACAAAAATCCCTGTAAGATTGGAATAATCTTGCAGGGTTTTTTAATACAAACATGTATTATACTGTGAAAAATGGAGGCAGAAAATTATAAGCCGAATAAATCACTATGAGTACCGGTGCGTGACAGTGTAAGCACAAGGACATCATTGTCATGGCGATAAACAAGAAGCCAGTCTGGTTGGATATGACATTCTCGATGTCCAACCCAGTCGCCAGATCGAGGGTGATCTTTGTGCTTAGGGGCTAAGACTTCGCCATTCGCTAACTTTGTCATGAATCAAGATTTGCAAAAAATTCATCTACATCATGATAACCTTTGACAGTAGGATCTTTTGCAATCCTTTCTGCCTCAAGCATAGCCGAGACGGTTTCTTTGCTTGGAGTTCCTTCGGTAATTTTGAAAGGAATCCCTCTTTCACGTAAAGACTGACGTACAAAAATATTAAACGCAGTGCTCAGATTCATACCAAGTTCTTCATAAAGAGCTTCTGCCGCAGCTTTAAGATTGCTGTCCATGCGTATACTGATATTACAGGTTGATGATTTAGCCATGATATCACTCCTTTCATTTGATAAATATATTATATGCGAAATGCACGAAAATATCAATACAATGCACGAAAATATCCAGTTCTAAATAATGAATGAGGGTAAATGAGGGTAAATGAAATTCGTAAGAGGCGATTTGAAAGTCTGGTTCGTAAATAAAAAATAGGATATTCAAGTTATAAAAGGGTTCGTAAATAAAAAATAGGATATTCAAGTTATAAAAGGATTCCTATATAATGGAAGAAAGCTAATGCATATTGGTGGGATCTGACTTGGCGTAAACTGAAAAAAATCCTTGCATTTTATTCTCTGGTATGGTACACTATCCTAGCGAATGGAAGTAGGTCTTTTTTTTATGCCTAAAAATTAGGTAGCCTCGCAAGCTACCAAGCAACAAATTAACAAAGAAATATGAAGCGAGGTGGAAGTTGTGCGTACAAGAATCACATTAGAATGTACAGAATGCAAGCAGCGTAACTACAACATGACTAAGGATAAGAAAACTCATCCTGAGCGCATGGAGACTAAGAAGTACTGTAAGTTCTGTAAGTCACACACATTGCACAAGGAGACAAAATAGTCGTAAAGGAGTGTGTACGTCATGAGTGAGAAATCTCAAAAGACTCAGAAGAAGAACTGGTTCAAAGGTCTTAACGCAGAGTTTAAGAAAATCATTTGGCCAGACAAGCAGACACTTGTAAAAGAGACGGCGGCAGTAGTTTCCGTATCCGTAGTGCTGGGAGCAATCATCGCATTAGTTGATTTCCTGGCTCAGTACGGATTTGACATTCTGGTCAATCTGGGCTAGACACTAACGAGCAGGAAAGGTGAGTTTATGTCAGAAGCAAAATGGTACGTAGTTCATACCTATTCCGGGTATGAGAACAAAGTAAAAGCCAACATTGATAAGTCGGTTGAGAACAGACATCTGGAGGATCAGATCCTTGAAGTCAGAGTTCCGCTGCAGGACGTTGTTGAACTTAAGAACGGAGTGCAGAAGGTATCTCAGAAGAAGATGTTTCCGGGATATGTATTGATTCATATGATTATGAATGATGATACCTGGTATGTTGTGCGTAACACAAGAGGTGTGACAGGATTTGTAGGTCCGGGATCTAAGCCGGTACCGCTTACAGATGCAGAGATGGCACCACTTGGAATTCAGCAGGACAACATCGTAGTAGACTTTGAAGTCGGTGACACCGTACAGGTTGTTGCCGGTGCGTGGGCAGATACAGTCGGAGTGATCCAGGCTATGAACGCGCAGAAGCAGAGTGTTACGATCAATGTTGAGCTGTTCGGTCGCGAAACACCGGTTGAAATTAGTTTCGCAGAAATTAAACGAGTGTAACGTAAATACGAAACGTGGGAGGGGCCGTATGGTTCCGCCATTACCACAAGGAGGTAATTGAAATGGCAAAAAAAGTAGAAGGTTATATTAAATTACAGATTCCTGCCGGCAAAGCAACTCCGGCACCACCGGTTGGACCAGCTCTTGGACAGCACGGTGTAAACATCGTTGAATTCACAAAGCAGTTCAACGCTAAGACAGCAGATCAGGGAGATATGATCATCCCTGTAGTTATCACAGTTTACAACGATAGAAGCTTTAGCTTCATCACAAAGACACCACCGGCAGCAGTTCTGATCAAGAAAGCATGCAACATCAAATCAGGATCTGGTGTTCCGAATAAGAATAAAGTTGCTACAATCACAAAAGCTCAGGTAGAGGAGATCGCTAAGACAAAGATGCCAGACTTGAACGCAGCAACTGTAGAGGCAGCTGCCAGCATGATCGCTGGAACATGCCGTTCTATGGGAGTAACTGTAGTAGACTAGTCCCTGGTTGTTCTTTAAGACGGGTGAGGCCAAGCGCGGTGTGCGCGCGGACGAACCTGACGAAAAGAATTTCCTTGATAATGATGAAACTGAAGTAAATGGATGTGGGAGGGTTATCCCGACATTACCACTAGGAGGTTATTTATAATGAAAAGAGGAAAGAAATACGTTGAGGCTGCAAAAGCCATCGACAGAGGAACACTCTATGATGTAGCAGACGCAGTAGCATTGGTTAAAAAAACTGCAGTAGCAAAATTTGATGAGACAATCGAGGCTCATATCAGAACAGGTTGTGACGGACGTCACGCTGACCAGCAGATTCGTGGAGCAGTTGTACTGCCACACGGAACAGGTAAAAAGGTTCGTATCCTTGTATTTGCTAAAGACGCTAAAGCTGAGGAAGCTAAAGCTGCTGGAGCAGATTTCGTAGGTGGAGACGAGCTCATTCCAAAGATCCAGAACGAGAACTGGTTCGAATTCGACGTAGTTGTAGCTACACCAGATATGATGGGTGTTGTTGGACGTCTCGGACGAGTACTTGGACCTAAAGGTCTCATGCCTAACCCGAAGGCTGGTACAGTAACAATGGACGTTACAAAAGCAATCCAGGATATCAAAGCTGGTAAGATTGAGTACAGACTTGACAAGACAAACATTATCCATGTACCAGTAGGTAAAGCTTCCTTTACCGAAGAGCAGCTTGCAGACAACTTCCAGACGCTGATCGATGCAATCAATAAAGCTAAACCGGCAGCAGTAAAAGGACAGTACCTTAAGACTGTAACTCTTACTTCTACAATGGGACCTGGTGTAAAGATCAACCCAATGAAGCTGGCATAAGCATTTCTGAATTCATACAGAAATATGGACTCCCCAGAAAGAGAAATCTTTCTGGGGAGTTTTTTGGTGTGAAAAAATAACCCCAAAATAGACACAACCTTCTTTTGAGGAGGGATAAGACACCCTCCGGTCGAAAGAAAGGAGGGTGATATAATGGTTACATATTCTGATTTGATTCAGTTTTGTATATTCATTGTTGCCCTTGTTGGTCTTTGCTATGAGATTTTCAAGGGTAAAAGAAAATAGCCGCCAACTACTACCAATAGTTGACGGCTGTTAAAATAACAGTTAATTATATTATTGGGTAGCCGCTTGCGGTTTCCCTTTTCATATTTTTAATATATCATATTTGAAAATATGGCGCAAGAGGAGATTGATAATCTGTGAATTGAGGGAAAAGGATATTTAATACGAAAAAATAGTTGACAAACGCAAGAGTGTATGATAATCTATTCAAGGACTGCCGAAGACAGTAGGTGTGCGATGCACGTAAGGACAGAATACAAGGACGCCTACCGAGGGATGATCGATACACAATGTATGATTTGCAAACCTCTATTGTCTTAGGATATAGAGGTTTTATTTTATATCTATCGGCGGTGTATAACCCAAAATCTAATAAGGAGGTGCACCATTCGTGGCAAAAGTTGAATTAAAACAACCAGTAGTACAGGCTATTGCAGAGGACATCAAAGATGCAGCAAGTGTTGTATTAGTTGACTACCGTGGACTGACTGTTGCTGAGGACACAGCTCTTCGTAAACAGCTCAGAGAAGCAGGTGTAATCTACAAAGTTTGTAAGAACACAATGATGAAGAGAGCTTTTGAAGGAACTGATTTCGCTGCTTTAGATGAGCACTTGGAAGGACCAAGCGCTATCGCAATTTCTAAAGACGATGCAACAGCTCCGGCAAGAGTCATTTGCAATTTCGCAAAAGATGCTAAGGCTCTTGAGTTAAAAGCAGGTGTTGTAGAAGGCACTCTTTATGATGTGAACGCTCTTAACGAGTTAGCTAAGATTCCATCAAGAGACGTACTTATTTCCAAATTGCTTGGAAGCTTACAGTCACCTATCACAAATCTTGCTCGTGTACTTAATCAGATCGCAGAGCAGGGTGGAGCTGAGGCTTGTGAAGCAGCTCCAGCAGCAGAAGAAGCTGCAACAGAGGAGTAAGAGTAGATAATACTCGCCCCTGTCTGATCTCACAGAGATGGACGTAAAACTATTTCATAATAAAAATGTTAAAAATGGAGGAAAATAAAATGGCAAAGTTAACAACAGCAGAATTTATCGATGCTATCAAAGAGTTATCTGTATTAGAGTTAAATGATCTTGTAAAAGCTTGTGAAGAAGAATTTGGCGTATCCGCAGCAGCAGGTGTTGTAGTAGCAGCAGCTGGAGCAGAGGGTGGAGCAGCAGAGGAGAAAGATGAGTTCGACGTAGAGCTTGTATCCGCTGGTGCAGCTAAAGTTAAAGTTATCAAAGCAGTTCGTGAGATCACAGGCCTTGGACTGAAAGAAGCTAAAGAGTTAGTAGACGGAGCTCCAAAGGTAGTTAAAGAGGGTGCTTCCAAAGCAGAGGCTGAGGACATCAAAGCTAAACTTGAGGCTGAGGGTGCAGAGGTTAACCTTAAATAATTTCAGACTTCAGAATTTTAAAGACCGTTCCGAAAGGGGCGGTCTTTTTTTGTGCAATTCAGGGAAATTTTTTTGCTTTTCTGGAGATTTATAAATACAAAGTCTAGTTACAATTCTGACTATATTAATTTGTAAAAAATATCTAGACATGATATATCAACTATGGTACAATCTTTTCAAGCATTATATTTCCAAGATCTTGAAGGTTTGTACCATTTCTATTTTCAATATATTTTCTAGGAATTTTCAATGCTTGAATTACCACGATGAACAAGCAGAAGGGATTCTTAGAAAACTTAGAAACAGTCAGGAGGAGAGTCCTTTCGAACACAGAAGAAGGAGGATACTGA
>NZ_JAJCNB010000043.1:0-18265 GCF_020560825.1 Dorea sp. 210702-DFI.3.17 | reverse complement strand
CACTACTAAAATCCTTAACTTAATGACATTGTTTTTGAAAAAACCCCGTCCCCAACTGGAAAAAGAAGGTTTTGTATACACAACATGTACAATAAGAATTCCAACTATATTAGCATTGGCGAAATGGCAAAGATCAATCGGACTACGGTTCCGACTCTTAAGCTCTACGACTCTATGGAACTTCTCACGCCGTGTTATGTGGACGAACACAGTCATATCGCTACTATATAAAGTAAAAAATCAAAGCGTCTGGCCTGGAGACGCTTGCTTTTATCTCTTATAAATGCTAAAATACAATAGCTGAGTTTCCTTAGTTAAATGGATATAACAAGCGTCTTCTAAGAAAAAGCCGAGGCAATCCCCAAATTGGGGAACGTTCTAATGTTACCAAATCGAAAAAATCTGTAGATTGACAACTCGAAATAGAGTTGATAATCTTATATATGGCCGAAGGGAAAAATCCCAGAAACCCAGTAAAATCAAGGGTTTGCGGCATGTGTCGTCATAGCTCAGCTGGATAGAGCACTCGCCTCCTAAGAGAAAGCCGAGGCATTCCCCAAAGGGAAAAAATGAAAAACAACTTTCAGTTCGAATCTATTCTGAAAAATGCTAATGGTGACAACAAAGCATTCCCCAAATTGGGGAACGTTCTAATGTTACCAAATCAAAAAAATCTGTAGATTGACAACTCGAAAGAGAGTTGATAATCTTATATATGGCCGAAGGGAAAAATCCCAGAAACCCAGTAAAATCAAGGGTTTGCGGCATGTGTCGTCATAGCTCAGCTGGATAGAGCACTCGCCTCCTAAGCGAGGGGTCGGAGGTTCAAATCCTCTTGGCGACGGGCTTCAAAGCGTTCGAAAATGTTAGCTGGATTAGCTGACAGCGAACGCTTTTCTTATTTTCTAATCACGTTCGTGGCATGAAATTCCATTCAAAATGATCCATTTCCAGCTAACACAATCCGATTTTTGTTAGCTGACAGCTAATCAAAATCACCGGTTTGCAAACATGGTTTTTCAAGAGTCCAGCTAACATTTGGGTTCCGCTCTGTTGTCACCCCTTATTTGGGGATGTAAATCAGAGAAAAGGCAGGAAAAGAAACAATCTCTCCGAAACCTGCAAACATAAATTAGCTGAAACAGTATTCAATTCTATTAGCTACAGCTAATAGTCAAACGGCAATGTCTGTTTGGAACTTTTCTTACAACAAAAGTTCCAGGCAGGCATTTTTTATTTCCTGAATCCTGGAGGAAAGGAGTCAAGATGACTGATGCAAACAGACAATCAGGAGAAAAAGAAGAAAGAATCATAGAAATTGAGATTGAACGTCTCCGCCCTTTTAAGGAGCATCCGTTTCAGGTGAAAGATGATAAGGAAATGTTTCTTCTGCAGGAAAGCATTGAGAAATATGGAATCTTAAATCCGCTGATCGTCAGACCGGTACCGGATGGCTACTATGAAATCATATCCGGTCACAGAAGAAAACATGCTGCAGAGAAACTTGGATACCGTAAAGTACCGGTGATCATCCGGGTATTAAGTGAAGATGATTCCATCTTAAGCATGGTGGATTCGAATCTTCATAGAGAACGGATCAGCTACAGTGAAAAGGCTTTTGCTTACAAATTAAAGAATGACGTATTGAAAAGAAAAAGTGGTCGAAAAAAGAGCCAAATTGACCACAAAAAAACAAGAAAACGTTCGATAGATATTATCAGTGAGGATTGTGGTGATAGCCCAAAACAAGTGCAGCGTTATATTTCACTGACAAAGCTGATACCAGAAATGTTGCAGAAGCTGGATGATGAAATTATTTCTTTTTGCCCGGCTGTGGAAATAGCAGCACTGAAAGAAAATGAACAAAGAGAACTGCTTAAAGCAATGGATTATGCACAGGCGATTCCGTCACTCTCACAGGCTCAGCGGATAAAGCAGCTGAGTAAAGAAAAACAGTTATCGCTGGAAAAGATGGAAGAAATCATGTGTGAAGTTAAAAAGGGTGAGATCACAAGAGTGGCATTCACAAACGAGCAGTTACACAAGTATTTTCCAAATTCCTATACACCGGCAATGATGAAACGGGAAATACTGGCACTGCTGAAATTATGGAAAAAAGAATCATGGGAAAGTTAAAGGAGGAAGAAATCATGTGTAAAGTTATATCCGTAGTAAACCAGAAAGGTGGAGTCGGCAAGACCACCACAACCGTAAATGTAGGTATTGGACTGGCAAGAGAAGGTAAAAAAGTACTGTTGATTGATGCAGATCCGCAGGGGAGTTTAACAGCAAGTCTTGGATATGAAGAACCGGATGATCTTCGAATTACACTGGCAACAATGATGATGGATGTTATCAATGAAGAAGATATTAATCTGGAAGATGGTATCTTACATCATCAGGAAAATGTAGATCTGCTTCCAGCAAATATTGAGCTTTCCGCACTGGAAGTAACGATGGGAAATGTTATGAGCAGAGAAATGATCATGAAAGAATATATCGATGCGATAAGATCCCGATACGATTATATCC
This sequence comes from Dorea sp. 210702-DFI.3.17, assembly GCF_020560825.1. NCBI lineage: Bacteria > Bacillati > Bacillota > Clostridia > Lachnospirales > Lachnospiraceae > Dorea > Dorea sp. 210702-DFI.3.17. The sequence continues at coordinate 15,733 of NZ_JAJCNB010000043.1, read as the reverse complement.
TGATCGACTGTATGCCAAGTCTTGGTATGATGACAATCAATGCACTGGTTTCTTCCGATTCCGTGCTGATACCTGTACAGGCCGCATATCTGCCTGTTAAAGGACTTCAACAGCTGATTAAGACCATTCTTACAGTAAAGAAAAGATTGAATCGGAAACTGGCGATTGAGGGCATTCTCCTGACTATGGTAGATTTCAGAACCAATTACGCAAGGGACATTGCATCAAGAGTACATACAACCTACGGAAGTCAGATTGAGGTATTTGAAAATGTGATCCCGATGTCTGTAAAAGCTGCTGAGACCAGTGCGGAAGGAAAAAGTATCTACATGTACTGCCCGAAGGGAAAAGTTGCTGAGGCATATATGAATTTAACACAGGAGGTTTTGAAGAATGAAAAATAGAAGTGGTGAAAAGATTAAGCTGGCAAGTATTGATGAACTGCTCGGTGTGGTAAATGAAGAATCTGCAATGGAGATAGAGATCAGTAATATCCATCCGTTTAAGAATCATCCATTCAAGGTGTTGGATGATGAAAAGATGCAGGATCTGGTAGAGAGCGTAAAGATCAATGGAGTGTTGACACCGGTACTTCTCCGTATGGATGAAAACGAAGATTACGAAATGGTATCCGGTCACAGAAGAATGCATGCAGCACAGCTTGCAGGACTCACAACTATTCCGGCAATCGTAAGAGAATTATCAGATGATGATGCCATTGTGGCGATGGTGGACGCTAACATTCAGCGAGAGGAACTGTTACCGAGTGAGAAAGCCTTTGCCTACAAGATGAAACTTGATGCAATGAAAAGACAGGGAATCAGAACAGATTTAACTTGTGTACAAAATGAACACAAGTCAGGTAAAAAGTCACGAGAATTATTGGGTGAGCAAGTTGGAATAAGCAGTGTACAGGTGACTCGTTATATCCGACTGACAGAGCTTATTCCGGAACTTCTTGATCTGGTAGATAACAAAAAGCTTCAGTTCACGGTTGCTGTAGATATCTCTTACATCGATAAGGAAGTACAGGGATGGATTTACGAATATATCTGCGACACAGGATTTATCAAACCAAAACAGATTGCAGCACTTAGAAATCAGCTGAATGATGGACCAATCAATCAGATCCAGATGTTATCGATTTTCAATAATTGTGTAATGGCAAAGAAAGTATCCCGGTCTCTTACTTTCTCAGAAAAGAAACTGACAAAGTATTTTCCGGATGATTATACAGCCAAAGATATGGAACAGGTAATTGAATCATTATTAGAAAAATGGATGCAGGAACAGTCCTGTTAAGGATAGAAAAAGCTAAGAAAACAAAGTCAAAGAAGTTTAAAAAGAAGACTTCTTAGCAGAAAACGAAAGGAGGAAATTATGGAGAAAAAAATGACATTTAATTATTTTTACGGTACCGAAGCTGATCAGTTCAGCTTCTACCGCATACCAAAAGCATTATTTACAGACAGCTACTTTAAAGATTTATCAAGCGATGCCAAAATTTTATATGGACTGATGTTGGATCGAATGTCTCTTTCCATCAAGAATCAGTGGTTTGACGACAAAAACAGAGCATATATCTACTTTTCCATCGAAGATATCATGGAATTACTGAACTGTGGCAGAAATAAAGCCATCAAATCCATGAGAGAACTGGATGACGAAACAGGAATTGGTCTGATTGAGAAACGTAGACAGGGATTTGGAAAGGTGAATGTTATCTACGTAAAAACCTTTATGCCTGAGAAAACAGATGAGAAAAAATTTGGAGAGGAATTAGAGAAGTTTAAAAAACAAACTTCTGTGGAAAATGAAGAGACTGCAGAAGTTTACAATTTAAACTTCATGAAGTCCCAAAATCAAACTTCTAGAAGTCCCGAAAACAAACTTCAAGAAGTTTACATTTCAAACCCTAATAATACTAATCTTACCGTTTTTGCTTTATACTGTCCTGCAAGTCGCTCTTTTTGTGTTTCGTATTTTGCTTTTGCATTCTGATAGGCTGTCCGGTTACAGGCTTCACATTTTTCATAGAGTACCGGCTTTTCTACCGGTATTTCTACGATTTTCTGATGTGTCCGGGCATAATCCCGTTCCTGTGTTAAATAGCATATTTTATCTTGACATTCCTCTATCATGACGTTTGCGCTTCGCAACTTCTCTTTCTCGATCCGCAATGCTCTGTCTGCCAGCTTCAAGTCGTTCTTTAATGCTTGAATATTCCCGGCTCTGTTCTCTTTGTTTAATTTCTCGTTCAAGGTCAGAGATTCGCTGAGCTGCGTCTTCAGTTCCACGATAAGCTGTTCTTTCTGTTCTAGTTCTTCTTGTATCTCCTCGGTCAAGAGCAGAAGTTCTTCCAACTGTTCGGCGTTCTTTGATTCTCTGGATTCGTTCATCTATATCACGTCCTTTCTCTATCTGCTGTTCCAGTTCAGCAATTCGGTGTTCTGTTTCAGTAATAAACTGTTTTCGCTGTTCAGCTTCTGTGCCAATTTCTGCCATTGCTGATTTTCGTTTTCCAAAAGCTCTATCTTCGTTTTCTGTTCTTCCATCTTGGAAAGCAGTTCCTCGGTATTTGGCAAAATGTTGAGCAGCTCGGATAACTCGTTGTTTAATTTTTGTAATTTCTGATTCTGTTTTTGCATAAGAGAGAGTTGAGTGTCCCGGTTCTGCATTTCCAGAATCATTTCTGCCATTAGGTTCTGCTGTTCTTCGATTTGACCAATCATGGATTCCATTAAGGGTATAATTTCCCGGCTTTCTTCTAATGTCATTTAATCGCTCCTTCCATAATGATAATGCACCCGATACTTTCCCAAAGGTGTTTAGTATCTTTTGCAATAACGTGTTTTGTTGTTTTATGATTTGATTTTCCGCTACTTTCCACGAGCCTTTTATTTCCTGCCCGGCAAAAAACTTTTGTTCAATCTTTCTTGCGTCAGCTCCTTCATGGATGGTAGGAATCTGGAGTTTTCCCTGCTTTTCATAAGAACGATGATCAACTTGATTATGCAAAGGCAGATATTCATTACATACCTTTGCCCATTCACTCCGCCACAGTTCACAATTTTTTGGATTGTTCCATCCAGTAGCATCGGTCAGCACCCGTTTCCATTGCAGGCGGTTTCTTGCTCCAATCTTCTGAATTCCGTTTTCGTCTAATACAGGGATACGGATTCCATGACGGTCAGGGTTTTTCTTATCCTGCCACCAGTTCGGATGGGATTCATCAATCACGATATTTCCGTTTTTATCTCTGACAAAATCCCAATCCTTGACTTCTTTCTTTCCCCAAGAATGATCCGGGTTAAAAGGACGCATAGTTAGAAGCAGATGGACATGGGGGTTGCCATCCCCTTTGTCGTGGATACTCCAATCAGCGCACATTCCTCTATCTACAAAAGTTTTTTGGATATAGTCGGTTGTATATTGAATTTGTTCCTGTCTGCTCCATTCTTTGGGGAGGGCAAATTCAAATGACCTGCCAAGTTGGGCATCTGCATTTTTTTCAATCTTCAATACCTCATTCCATAACCTCTGTTTCTGAAATGTGATTTTGAATTTTTTTAAAGCAGCTTCTTTATCTTCTGACCTTTTGTATCGGACAGATTTTTGAAAGCGTTTTATATTTTCTTCTGGTACTATCTGCCATTCAGGAGGTGCGTTTTCGCACATCATCAGCCGGGTGTAGACCACTTCTTTTTTAGAAGTGTAATAACTGATTCTCCCTGTTTCCTCGTTTTTCATCACATCCCCATTGAGATATGCGGAAGCGGAGATAACAGATTTCCCTTTACTTCGTCCGACTATTTTGATTGTGTAATGAAAAATCGCCATGTCTGGATTCCTCCTTTCTGACGTATCCGGCATAGATTTCCGGCAACATTGCTTTCAGTTTTAGAAAAAGCAGCATTGCCGGAACTCCCTCTGCGTAAGAGTGCCCTGCGCATAGCAGCCTGCATGGAATGCGCCTCTCTGGCGAAGAGTGCCTCCTGCGGCATGAGCAGGTCTGGCTGAAAGCCCCGCCGACGGAACGAGCCCGGCAAGCGTGAGCGCAGACCGGTTGACACTTGTGGCAAACTTATTGGGACGACCTCTGGTTGTCCATAAGTGCGCCCTTCATGAAAAAGCAATGAAGGGAATGAAAAACTCATCCCCTCTGCCATTACACTTCCTCCATATCGGTATTGGTTTCTTTCTGCATTGCTTTTGAGAAAAATCTCCCATTGGCTTCCTGCCTTTTCAGAAAAACAATCAGCTTTGGGATGTCTTCTTCCTCAATAGGAGCACCAAGAACGGATTCCACCGCACCGCCAATCTGACAGAGCCTATGGGTTCGTTTTTTACTTTCCTCGGTTTTCTTTCGTTTCAGAAGTTCTTTCTTCTGTGCTGCATATCGTTTTGCTTTTTCAAGGCTTTCCTGTTCCTTTTTTTCCATTTCAAGCATTCGTTCTTCATAACTTTTTGTTGATTTTGCCATTATTACATTCTCCTTTCTTTTGCAAACATAAGTTCTCGGTTGCGTATCAGAAGAAGCACATGGTATAATCTTCTTGCGTGTAGGTATATCATGGCTTTGGTCTGATAGAACCTTTGGCGGTTTCTTTGGAAGCCGCCTTTTTAATTTGCCACAGTTCTTGTTACAGCTTTTACATTTCCTCTATCCCTCAAATCACGACCTTCATTAGCTTCCATAAACATTTCCAGAATATCGGTTTTAATCAGGACTTTGCGACCAACCTTTAATACTGGAAGTTTCTTCCATTCTACAAGCTGTCTTAAGGTGTTTCTGCCGATTCCCGTATAGTCAGCAGCTTCTTCGATGGATAATGCAATTTTTCTTTGCGTCATATAATCACCTCCTTACAAATTGCATTATGCAATTCTTGTGATGTAAGTATATCCTTTTCACATCTTTTTGTCAAGCGTTACGAAATGTTAAAAATAAACTTTATATTGCATATTGCAATTTCAGAAAAACAATGCTATAATTCATACATACCGAAAAAGGAGGCAGTCAGCATGAAAGATAAAGAATTACGCAAGCTGATAGGGAGCAGAGTAAAACAGCGCCGTCTGGAATTGAATCTGACACAGCCTTATGTCGCAGAAAAGATGGGTGTTACCGCTTCTACAATCCTGCGTTATGAGAATGGTTCGATTGACAATACGAAAAAAATGGTGTTGGAAGGTCTTTCGGAAGCACTCCATGTATCTGTGGAATGGCTCAAAGGGGAAAAAGATGAATATGAAACCGATATTACGGATAAGAGAGAATTACAGATTCGTGATGCGATGGGAGATATTCTGGAACAGTTACCACTTGCCCTTACCAAAGAAGAAGATGCTTTTTCAAAAGATTTATTACTGCTGATGTTAAAACAATATGGTCTGTTTTTGGATTCCTTTCAGTTCGCCTGCAAAAACTTTAAGGGGAATGATGGTCAGACGGATATTGCCAAAACAATAGGGTTTGAATCGAATGATGAATATAATGAGATTATGTTCTTAAGGGAAATCACTCACACCATCAATGCTTTTAATGAGATGGCAGACATCGTAAGGCTCTATTCCAAGAAACCCAAAACAGCAGAGCAAAGGCTTGCAAATCTTTTATCAGAAGTCTTATACGAAGATTCCGAATCGGTATAGTAAGACAGCCGGAGTTATGATATACTTACACGCACGAAGCATTTCATCAGTTCCGATTGTCTAATATCGAAAGGAGACATACGATTATGGCAAAAGGATCTGTAAGAAAAAAAGGAAAGAAATGGTACTACCGCTTCTATGTAGAGGACGCAAGCGGCAATCTTGTTCAGAAAGAATGCGTTGGAACAGAAAGCAAAAGTGAAACTGAAAAACTGCTCCGTCAGGCAATGGATGATTATGAGAAAAAGAAATTTGTTGCCAAAGCGGAAAATCTCACAGTCGGACAACTTTTGGATGTGTGGGCAGAGGAGGAATTAAAAACAGGTACGCTCAGCAATGGTACTGTGGAGAATTACCTCGGAACAATCCGAAATATTAAGAAACATCCGCTGGCAGAACGGAAATTAAAAAATGTAACCTCTGAGCATTTGCAATCCTTTTTTGATTTGCTTTCCTTCGGGGGAGTTCATCCCGACGGAAAAGAGAGAAAGGGTTACAGCAAAGATTACATCCATTCTTTTTCCGCAGTCATGCAGCAGTCCTTCCGCTTTGCAGTATTTCCAAAACAGTATATTACGTTTAATCCCATGCAGTATATTAAACTGCGGTATCAGACGGATGAAGTTGATTTGTTTTCAGACGAGGACATGGACGGAAATATCCAACCAATTTCACGAGAAGATTATGAAAGATTGCTTGCTTATCTGAAAAAAAAGAACCCAGCCGCAATACTTCCAATCCAGATAGCCTATTATGCCGGGCTTCGTATTGGAGAAGCCTGCGGTTTGGCGTGGCAGGACGTAAATCTGGAAGAACAATGCCTTACCATAAGACGTAGCATCCGATACGATGGCTCAAAGCGCAAATATATCATCGGACCAACCAAGCGGAAAAAAGTGAGGATTGTTGATTTTGGAGATACGCTGGTAGAGATTTTCCGTAATACCCGGAAAGAGCAGTTAAAAAATCGAATGCAGTACGGAGAACTTTATCACACGAACTACTACAAAGAGGTCAAAGAGAAAAACAGAGTGTACTACGAATATTATTGCTTAGACAGAACAGAGGAAGTCCCGGCAGATTATAAAGAAATTTCTTTCGTCTGTTTAAGACCGGATGGTTGTCTGGAACTTCCAACTACTTTGGGAACTGTTTGCAGAAAGGTGGCAAAAACATTAGAGGGATTTGAAGGCTTTCATTTCCACCAGTTACGTCACACCTATACAAGCAACCTTTTAGCAAATGGAGCAGCCCCAAAAGATGTGCAGGAATTGTTGGGACACTCAGATGTCAGTACCACAATGAACGTCTATGCTCACTCCACAAGAGATGCGAAACGAAAATCGGTTAGGCTTCTTGATAAAGTGGTAGGCAATGATTAAAGAAATTCCCTTATTTCCCTTGTAATTATCTCATAAGGGCAAAAATAAGGGAAACTACATATCATTTCACTAATGGACAGGCGGGAAAGCCTATAAAATGGGGAAAGTTAGAGAGATAATTATATAAATTCAAGTTTGTCGAGCAAAGGAGGTGCTGTAACAGATGGATGAACATTCCTATGACGATATAATCAATCTGCCGAATCCGACATCGAAGAACCATCCTCGTATGTCACTTCACGACAGAGCAGCACAGTTTGCACCTTTTGCGGCACTTACAGGACACGATGCAGCCATTAAAGAGACTGCAAGGCTAACAGATGAACGGTTAGAGTTAAGCGATGAAGTCATTATGAAATTAAATGACCAATTAAATATGATTAGAGATAATATCGGCACAGAACAGGAAATATCAATAACTTATTTCGTGCCTGATGATAAAAAATCCGGAGGAGCATATCTCACGCATTCCGGCATAGTGAAAAAGATTGATGAATTTGAACGCAAACTGATTATGCAGGATGAAACAGTAATTCCGACTGAACAAATCAGCGTGATACAGGGAGAAATGTTCAAAGGACTATATGAGTAATAGCTTGGAAAGGGCAAACAATGGAAACAAAGCCGAGAATATTATACTTAAAGAAAATATTAGAGGAACGAACGGACGAGGAACATCCGCTTTCGACGACGCAGCTAATCAATATATTGAATGATGAATACGGAATATCTGCACATAGAACGACGGTCACAAAAGATATTGCTGCACTTCAGGAGTTTGGAATGGATATTGTTACTATCCATTCTACTCAGAGCAAATACTTTGTAGCCAGTCGTAAGTTTGAATTGCCGGAACTGAAACTGCTGATAGATGCAGTGGAGTCATCGAAGTTTATTACAAAGAAGAAAAGCAAAACGCTGATTGAGAAGATACATACGATGACCAGTCCGGGGCAGGTGGCAAAGTTGAAGCGTAATAACTATGTGGTCAATCGAATTAAGCCGGATAATGAGCAGATATATTATATCATTGACGCTATAAACGATGCCATCAATACAGGTAAACAGATTTCTTTTCAGTATTATGATTATACCGGATTAAAGAAAAAGGTTCTGAAGAACAAGGGCGAAGTGTATAAGCTCAGCCCGTATAAACTTCTCTGGTGTGGGGACTATTATTATGTTCTCGGATATTCAGAGAAGAAAAGCAAGGTTATCAATTTCAGGGTAGACCGTATTGCTTCCAAGCCGGAGATATTGGATAAAGATATTATTCCTATGCCGGATGATTTTGATATTGAGAATTACACAAAGGAAGTTTTCTTTATGTTCTCAGGCGAGAAAGTTCTTGTGGATTTACGGTGTGATAACAGCTTGATGAAAACAATGGTTGACCGTTTTGGAGAAGATGTGACAACTCTTGCGTATGATATGACTTCTTTCAGAGTACAGACCGAAGTATCAGCCAGTCCGACCTTTTTTGGTTGGGTGTTTGGCTTTAATGGCAAGGTACAAATACTTGCACCGGAAAGTGTGAAAGAACAGTACAGGCAGATGATTGCACAAGCCGATGAGGGTATGCAGCAAAAAGAAAACAAAGAACAGGAAATCTAACACTCCAAAGCATACGATGTCAAGAAACGGCAGAATCTTCTTGAAAAGCTCGCAGTATGAATATGCCGAGGGCGTGGAGTTTGAAGTTTATCCGTCTGCGGATACAACCGACCCAAACTATTATTGTGAAAATTTGTTAGCCGTGAACGAAAAAGCTGAGTAATAAGGACAGCAACTGCGAGTTGCTTGTTTGAGATAATGCGTGAGACTATAATAAAGGTGTAAGGGAGGTACTGCATAATGGATACAAAACAGGTTATACTTGAACTTCGCACTCAAAAGGGAATGTCGCAGGATGAGCTTGCAGAAAAAGTTTTTGTAAGTCGTCAGGCAGTTTCACGTTGGGAAAACGGAGAAACAGTTCCGAATACGGAAACATTGAAATTGCTGTCAAAAGTATTAGATGTTTCCATAAATACACTTTTAGGCTCACCGAGAAAGCTTATTTGTCAATGCTGCGGAATGCCGCTTGAAGATGATGATATTATCGGACACAATCACGACGGTTCTTTCAACGAGGACTATTGTAAGTGGTGTTATGCCGATGGAACATATACTTACAATGATATGGACGATTTGATTGAAGTTTGTGTTAAGAATATGGTAAGCGAGAATTTCACGGAGGAACAAGCCCGTTCTTATATGAAAGAGCTGCTTCCTACTTTGGATTACTGGAAGAAATATGATGAGCTTAGTGATAACGGTCAGTTTGAAGAATTCAAGAAAAAGTTAATCAATGAAATTAACGAATTGAATGTTGACGGAATGCCAAAGGTGGAAAAACTGAATACCCTTGTGGGAAAGTATGTGAATCTTGAGTACCGGCTTCCGAATGGGCAAGCGGCTAAGTTTTTGAATGAGGCAAAGACATATCTGGGCAATCAGCTTGAATGTGAATACGGCGGCGATAGATGTTTCGGCGTTGTTGCAGATATGGATTTTATTCTTATTTGCACTTATGAAGAAGACGGTAAGAATCCGGAACTTGTATTGTATAAGAAAAGATGAGGATAGAGAAAAATAGTAAGCCATTGGAGTTAATGATTTCAGTGCAAGCAAAGAAATTTTGAGGTGTTAGCAAATTGCGACACCTCTTTTCTTTTGCGAAAAACCTACTTGAAAAATTTTTCGTATCAGGTATAATAAAACTATCGAAAGCAAACTGCTTCCGATAGAAAAGAAAGCGAGGTGCAGGTATGAGAAGCAAGAGTCCTGAACTTATGAGTGAGATAAAAAAATATATCGAGGATTATTACCTGCAAAACAGACAATCCCCATCGACTACAAAGATTGCTGAAGCTGTTGGTATTGCCAGAGGTACAGCATACAAATACTTGGTAGAAATGGCTGAGAAGAATATGATTGAGTACGACGGGCAGGAGATTCGCACCAATGTGACCCGTAAGTACAGTGGCGAACAGACACAGACACCGATTGTAGGTTCTATTCCTTGTGGTAGTCCTCAGTATGAGGAAGAAAATATTGAAGAATATGTATCACTTCCTACTGCTATTTTCGGCAAAGGAGATTTCTTTATATTAAGAGCAAGCGGTCAGTCTATGATTGAAGCAGGGATTGATGACGGCGACCTTGTGGTTGTCAAAAAGCAGGTAGAAGCCAATGAGGGCGATATAGTAGTTGCCCTTGTGGATAATCAGAATACATTGAAACGTTACTTCAGAGATGATGAGAATAAGAAAATCATTCTCCATCCGGAAAATAAGAAGATGAAAGACATCATTGTAGATGAGTGCTGCATTCAGGGTGTGGCTTGTCACATCATCAAAGAACTATAGCAGAGGACAGACGAATGAGAACACTTGAAGGAATTCGCTATCTAATCAATTTGGATAGTGCGGAAATACAACAGAACTTTGCCGGAGGAGTTGCACCGCCGGACAAGGTGGAGTCGGAGGTGGACACAACTTGAGTATTTATATGTCAAGAGCCGAGTTGGAAGAAATCAGCGAAGGCTTGATAACAGCTTATGCTAATAAGTTTAGCAATCGAGTGATTCAATCCATCGACATAGAACATTTCATTACAGAATTTCTTATGTTACGAATTGAATACGCTTCTTTCGCAGAAGATGATGCAGGCAGGATTGGTTTTCTGGCAGATGGAGCAACACCACTGCTGGTACATCAGGACGGAAAAATTATTCCCTTTGTTTTCCCGAAAGATACCATCGTACTTGATAAATTTCTTCTTGCTGAAAAGGAGCAGGGACGTCGCAGATTTACAATGGCACACGAAGCGTCACATCATATCTTGAGTAAGATGTATGCAATGCCGAGTGAAGGACGCTTTCATGCAGAGTATGACAGTGAGCGTAGTTATTCCAAAGAGGAACTGGCTCAGATGTTTGCGTCTGTTGAGTGGCAGGCAGATACAATGGGAGCTTCGCTTCTTATGCCGAGAAGAATTATTGAAAATGCCTTGGCGAAATATAATCAGTCAAATCCGATAAGAGTTTATGGCGATAATACCATTACTTCAAAGGATAAAGCAGTTATCCGCAGAATGGCAGCTTATATCGGAGTATCTTATACAGCCTTGGTTATCAGATTGAGAGATATGGGGCTATTTGAGTATCACAATATCCTTGAGTACATTTCCAATGAGTTAAATCTGGGAGGTGTTTCACAATGAGGTTACAGACTCAGGTAGCACCTGAAATACAAAAGAGATTGCTTCTGTCAAGAGTAGAAGCAGAAAGTCTGAAAGAGCGTGATATTCTCTGCCCGACTTGTGGGTTCAGGATACAAAGAGTTTTTTCAGACGCAACCGGACATTTGAGTGTGAAGTGTCAGAAATGCAAGAATGTCCATATCTTAAATCTCGCTTACTTCCGCAGAATCCGTAGGAACGGATATGGCAGGAATTGCAGGCGATGAAGATTACAAGTAAATATCGAAACGATTTCTAATCGAGTAAGCGGAGATAAGCAATTTATTTGCTAAACTACCAAGCACCGTACGAAGCCGGATAAGTGAAGAATAGAAGTATTCTTTGCTGTCCAGATTCGACGGTGCTTTTTTTGTTGCTGTTTTATTCGATTATGCTTCGTGCAGTATTAGGTCTTTTCCCTTACTTGGGAAAGGACTTTTATGTTTTATAACGTATGGCAGTGCCAGATAGCTGAGTACCCGTAATCTCCGAATTTTGAAACTTATCAATTTTTCAAAATTCAAAGGAGATTACGGAAATGAAAAACAAACTTACATTAACAGAACAAGAAGAATTATTTGTAAAGGATTGTAAACTGATAAATCTTAAATACGAATATAACGGTTATACCGGAGCTGAAAGATGGGCGATTATTACGGAATTATCGGTAAAAGAGCTTTGGGAGAAGTATCCCCTTGTTATAGAAAGATATTCTCCGTTTGTTCATCTTTCCATTGCACAGGGAGAGGTAATTGACGATGCAAACCGAAATGAGGACAAGTATGCAAAGAGAAGCAGTCGCACACTTGACTGCTATGGATATGACGATGAAATGTCCTCACAGTTCCATAAAGAACTTGCCATTATGTTTGACGACCCGTTTGAAAGAGCAGAGGAAGAAAGGCTTGAACTGGAAAGAGAAGAATTGCGTCAGTGTGAAATCAGGAAAGCAAGGATAGCACTTTCAATGTTGCAGCCACTTCAAAGGGAACGCCTTATGAAGAATGTGTGCTGCGGTCTGAGTTCCAGAGCGATTGCAAAGCAGGAGGGCGTATATTACAGCTCCGTAGATAAGTCTATTGCAGCGGCGAAGAAAAACTTTATCAAATTTTATGAAAATCTCTGATTTTGGGTGTGCATTTCAGCACCCTTTGTCCAAATGAGTGAAGGGGTTATTTCATTCCGGATACGAATGACACTTTAAAAATTAGATTCTTGTGAGGTTATGCATATGAAAGAAAAAATGATTTGTCGTGGGGATTTATTCTACTATGACTTTGGAGATAACAGTGGTTCAGTACAAAGCGGAGAGCGTCCGGTGCTTGTCGTTCAGGCAGACGATTATAACCAGAATGCTCCAACGATTATTGTTGCAGCGGTTACAAGTGTAATCAAGAAAAGATATTTGCCATCACACATTATTCTTGGCGAGGAGTTTGGACTGAAGAAACCGTCAATGGTTCTTCTGGAGCAGATACGGACAGTCAATAGAGAGGATTTGCGTGAATACATAGGTACGGTAGATGACGATAAACTTTTTAGGCAGATAAACGCAACTTTGAAAAAGACTTTTGGACTTTGGGTTTACAAGCCGGAGGGGAAAGAAAATATTCGTTGTCTATGCTCGAAGTGCCTGAATGATTACATCCACAATCCGGACTATATTGTAAGGCGACTTGACCCATTTGCAAAGCGAAAAGACAGATGTGATAAGTGTGATGGGGATGGTTGGGATTATGTTGTTACCGACAGATATTCATCCAAGAAAGAAAAGAGGTGCAAGAATGTCTAATAGCAGTGTAAAGAAGCTGAGTTATAATGTACCTCTTTGGCATAAGCCTAATTTGTCGATTGAAGAAGCATCTATATATTCCAATATTGGAACAGGAAAACTTTATGAAATGACGGAAAAGCAAGATTGCCCGTTTGTACTTTGGATAGGAAGCCGCCGAATGATAAAGCGAAAAATTTTTGAGGAATATATTGCAAATCAGTATTCTATTTAATGAAAAAGTCAAATCTGCGATGAGCAAATTCGCATCGTTGGCTCAGCGTAGATTTTTAAGTATGCTGTAACCACGCAAAGGAGGTTACAGCATATGAACAACGAAAAAGATGAAACAATCTATAATGTCCCACTTTGGGAGAAAGTAATGCTTACAATTGATGAAGCCGCAGCTTATACAGGTGTTGGAAGCAGAAAAATCAGACAGCTTACCGATAATGAAAGATGTCCGTTCGTTTTATGGAATGGCTCAAAGCGACTTATCAAGAGAGAAGAATTTGTTGAATTTATAAAAAAGCAGTATTCGATATGAGGAGGTATTATTGTGAGTAATCCAGTAAAAAAAGAAAGATTAGAAGTACCGATATGGCATAAGCCGTATCTGACCATTGATGAAGCTACTGCCTATACCGGCATTGGCAGAGAAAAACTTCGTGAAATGACAAGGTTTGCTGACTGTCCATTTGTGTTATGGGTGGGAAAACGCCGAATGATAAAAAGAGAATTGTTTGATGAGTACATTGAAAAAATGTATGAGATTTAGGAGGTGGAACGATGAATGTGGATTTTGCAGATGAAGAAATGATTGCTTATCGGGAAAGCCTTATAGAAAAGAAAAAAGAGCAGCCATTTTGGAAAAAGAAATGTTTGTCGGTAAATGAAACAGCCGCTTATACAGGTATCGGAAGGGGAAAAATACGAGAGCTGATGAAAAGGAAAGATTGCAATTTTATGACGACAGACGGTTATCAGGTGTATGTCATCATCGACAAATTTGTGGAATTTTTAAATAGCAGGAATGAAATATAGGAGGAACAGCCGTGGCAAGACCAAAACGAAAAGATAAAACAAGGACAGTTCTTCGCACGGGAGAACTTCAAAGAAGTGATGGAAGTTATCAGTACAGTTGGACTGATGAAAACCATAAAAGAAGATATGTCTATTCAAAAACGCTTGAAGCACTCAGGATTAAAGAGGAAGCGATTGAGAAAGACAAAAGTGATGGCATAAAAGCGGAAGCACGATATGTTACACTCGATGATTTATATGAGTTGTGGAAAGACCTGAAGAGAGGATTGAAAAACAACACTTTTGAGAATTACAAATATATTTATGAAACCTTTGTACGTCGGCAAATCGGTTCTAAGAGAGTTTCAACATTTTTGAAATCAGATATTAAGAGATTTTACAATTATCTGGTTGATGAGCGAGGCTTGAAGCCTGCAACGGTTGATGGTGTCCACAACATTCTTCATCAGATATTTGATATGGCGGTTGATGATAACTATATCAGAAACAATCCGACAAATAATGTTTTAAGGGAATTGAAAAAAGCTCATTGCTTCAAGACAGAAAAACGCAGGGGACTTACTAGACCTGAGCAGGAATTGTTTATGGATTATCTGAAGAACTCTAATACAGCAGTGTATTGGTATCCGGTGTTTGCAGTAATGCTTGGAACGGGGTTAAGAGTTGGAGAAGTTACTGGACTCAGATGGTGCGATATTGATTTGGAAGATGGGATTATAGATGTTAATCACACGTTGGTTTATTATGACCACAGAACTTCTGAAGGAAAAAAGGGCTGCTATTTCAATGTGAATACTCCAAAGACAGAAGCAGGAAATAGACAAGTTCCGATGCTCGATTTTGTTAAAGAAGCATTTGTTATGGAAAAAGAAAGACAAGAACTGCTAGGAGTTCACTGCGAAGCGACCATAGATGGATATACAGATTTTATATTTCTCAATCGCTTCGGACAGCCACAACATCAATCGACTTTGAATAAGGCAATCCGACGCATAATCCGTGATTGCAACGATGAGCAGTTTTTGAAAACAGAAAACCCAGAAGTGCTTTTACCACATTTTAGTTGTCATTCGCTCAGACATACATTTACAACAAGAATGTGTGAAGCAGGTGTAAATATAAAAGTTATTCAGGATACACTCGGACATAAGGATATAACAACAACCTTAAATATCTATACTGATGTAACAAAGGAACTAAAAAGAACTGAGTTTGATGGACTGGATAAATACTTTAATAATTCAATAGCGTAGGAAAAAGTGGCGTACTTTAAAATGAAAATTGGTACGCTGCTTTTTTTGGTCTGATTGACTTATTCAATAATAAAGATTATAATTTAGTAAGCAATCCGATTGAAGAACCCATTCTCTCAATCGGGATTTACATCAAATACATCAAATAATACAACTGCTTATGCGGAAAGTAATCAATTTTAAAGGTAAACAAGGCTTTTTATCTGATTGAAAAAAGCAAAGTAGGGAGTTGCTCAGGAATATGAGTGGCTTCGGAATTGCGTCGGAGAAAGTCCCGACAATGAAGTCATTAGATGGTGTAAATAAGAAAAATGATGTAAATAATACAGCTTCTGAAGCACCTG
>NZ_JAJCNB010000042.1:0-18469 GCF_020560825.1 Dorea sp. 210702-DFI.3.17 | reverse complement strand
AGAGCATCTGCCTTACAAGCAGAGGGTCATAGGTTCGAGCCCTATTGGTCCCATTACAACTTAAAAGTTGTTAGTTATATTGAATATGGGTGGATTCCCGAGTGGCCAAAGGGGACAGACTGTAAATCTGCTGCTTAATGCTTCGGTGGTTCGAATCCACCTCCACCCATTAGCCTAAAGGCTTGCGCCGATGTGGCTCAATTGGCAGAGCAGCTGATTTGTAATCAGCAGGTTATCGGTTCGAGTCCGATCATCGGCTTAACTCTTTTAAAGAGAAATTTTAATATCGCGGGGTGGAGCAGTCTGGAAGCTCGTCGGGCTCATAACCCGAAGGTCGTAGGTTCAAATCCTGCCCCCGCAATTTACATTGGCAATAGCTGATGTGATGAATGCCCAGATAGCTCAGTTGGTAGAGCAGAGGACTGAAAATCCTCGTGTCACTGGTTCGATTCCGGTTCTGGGCATTTTCCTTTATGATTAGCATATTGGAAGAGACGGGCGTGTAGCTCAGGTGGTAGAGCACTTGACTTTTAATCAAGTTGTCCGGGGTTCGAATCCCCGCACGCTCATGCAGATAAGCAAGAACTTTAAAGGTTCTTGCTTTTTTTTGTACTTTTATTTAATATTATGTATAATAGATATTAGAGACAAGAGGAGAGGCAACAGAAGTTATGAGCTAAACAATAAAAAGTACAAATGAGGATGAAGAGTTATGGGGAAAAAGAGAAGATACATCACAGGGCTTGATGGTATAAGAGCAATTGCGGTTATTATGGTACTGGCATATCATTTGAAGCTGGCTTTATTTAAGAGCGGCTTTCTTGGTGTGACAGTATTTTTTGTTTTATCAGGATATTTAATTACAGGCATACTGATTTCCGAAGTAGAAGAAGAAGGAACAATAGATTTGAAGAACTTTTGGCTGAGGCGTATCAGGCGTCTTGTTCCGGCAGTTATGTCAATGGCAGTTGTTATAATATTTGTCAGCGCAGTCGTAAACAGGATTATTTTTACAAAGGGCTGTAAGGATTTTCTGGCATCTGTTCTGGGATTTAATAACTGGTGGCAGATTTTTAATAAGGTATCTTACTTTGAAGCGGCCGGAGTAACGTCACCATTTACGCATTGTCGGTCACTGGCGATTGAAACACAATTTTATCTGATATATCCATTGATTCTTCTGGGAATCTATAAGTTAGCAAAAAGCAGAGGAGAGGGACGGGCAAAGAGAGGTCTTTTGTTTGCCGGAGTAACGCTGTTGCTGGCGCTGATCTCAGTAATTTTGATGATTGTATTATTTGATCCACAGCAGGATGCCAGCCGGGTATATTATGGGACAGACACGAGAGCATTTTCCCTTTTATTCGGTGCATTACTTGCAATTCTGTGGGAGTACCGGATGGTTCCAAGAAGGCTTTCAGCTAGTGTCAATATGGTTTTGGGCAGTGTGTCTTTTGCAGTGTTGCTCGTGATGACGATAGCAATCAATGGTTCCAGTAATTTCTGGTACAGAGGAGGACAATTTTTTGGAACAATTCTGACCGTATTGATGGTCTATGCAGTATCAGGACGAAAGACCTGGCTTAGCAGATTCTTAAGTAATCCAGTATTGAAATGGATTGGGGATCGTTCATACAGCATATATCTGTGGCATTATCCAATCATTTTGTTAATCAGTAAGGGGATAAAGGCATCCTGGTGGATTACATTGATTGAAATTGTATTAAGTGTTGTCCTGGCAGAGCTTTCTTATCGTTTTATTGAGACACCGATCCGCCATGGTATTATTGGGGAATATTTGAATATTTTAAGAAGCAGACCGAAATCCAGGCAGGAGAAGAAGCGCCAGATACAGGTGGCAAGAAGAAGTTTAAAGGTAATGGCAGGCACATTTGTACTGACCGTGTCACTGATACTTTGCATGGTATTTGTGCCGAAGAAAAATGCATTGGATACATTACAAAAACGTGAGACAAAGGCAAAAGAGACCGGTAAGATGACGGAAGAACAACTTGCAAAGCAGAAAGCGAATGGTTCAGAGAGTGATGATACCATCTGTACGGCTGATCTGACGGATGATGAGATTCTGGAAGGTTTAAATCTCCTGCTCATCGGGGATTCTATTGCAGTTGATGTGACAGATGATTTTTATGAAATGTTTCCAAACAGCGTCAGTGATACTAAAATCGGACGGATCACATCACTTGGTAAACAAGTTCTTGATTCCTACATTGACGAAAAGAAATGGGAGGGAGAAGGCGTCATATTTGCATCACTTTCGAACAGTCCGATCAATGGTGAACTTGAAGATATTCGGGAGAAGATAGGGAAGGATATGCCATTGTTTCTGACAACAGTCCGGATTCCGCATGATACGTTCGAAGAGGAAAGCAACAGCAAGATAAAAAAATTCGTAGAAGAAAATGATCATACATATCTGATCGACTGGTATGCTGCAAGCGAGGGTCATGATGAGTATTTTGATGCAGACGATACACATTTGCTCCCGGCAGGTGCGAAAGCATATGCAAAATGTATCAAGGAGGCTGTACTGGCTGCATATAAGAAAGAGAATATCGAAATTCCTAAGTCAAGATTGAGCAGTGGTGCAGATACAAGTACGGACAGCAGTAATGCCAGTAGTACAGATTCCAATACGGATAGTAGCAATGACAATCGTACAGATACAAGTACAGAATAGTTGTTATCTCAGTCGAGAAGACTCCCACCTTCAGGTGGTGAGTAATAGTAAATTTGTCTCAGTGGGAGATAGGTCTCCGACTGAGATAAACGCTCCGCGAGGATGCGCAGTGATTCTGATAGGAATATGTCAGCTTCTCTGACCAGAATCACGCGCCAAGTCTCACGGACGTTCGACTTGAATTACTGAGAAAAACGCATGTAAAACTGGTGTAAAGGCTGTAAATACGGTGTCAGATATTTAACGATAATCACTGATAGAATTCTAACAAGTAAGAAAAATATTTAACGCTTGACTTTATTATCAGACAGCTGTATTCTGAGGTTAAGTTGAAGGAAGGACTTGTGAGATACCACTATCATGTGAGACGCGACACATGGAATGATAGACTGGAGCCGAAGGGGCAAGCAGAAACTCTCAGGCAAAAGGAACGGGTCTGGACAACACTCTGGAGAACAATGGAAGGGATTGTACCGAAGAAGTAACTTACCTGCCATACACGCGAAGACCGGTAAGTAATCTTTCAGGTGAAAGGACAGAGGCAGATAAAAAATAATTAGTCTTAAGATTGTTAAGAAATTATTTTTTACCTGCTTTTTTTGTACCCTTTTTTTAAAATTTTTGGGGAAATTTGGAGGATGATTAGAAAATGAACATGGTTGAACAGGTAACAGATTATGTGAAGAACTATGACGAAGAGGTTGGAAAAGCAATTGAGTTGGAGCTTGGACGCCAGAGAAGAAACCTGGAGCTGATTGCATCTGAGAACATTATCAGCCCGGCAGTGATGATGGCTATGGCAACTGTACCGGCAAATAAATACGCAGAAGGATATCCGGGCAAGAGATATTATGGGGGCTGCGAGAATGTAGATATTATTGAAAATCTGGCAATTGAGAGATTAAAAGAATTATTTGGCTGTGATCATGCATGTGTTCAGCCGCACTCAGGAGCAAATGCAAACAATGCAGTATATCAGGCACTGATTAAACCGGGTGACACAGTAATGGGACTGAACCTGGCACACGGCGGACATCTGACACATGGATCACCGGTAAACCAATCCGGTATTTTATATAATTTTGTACCTTATAACATCAACGATGACGGAGTACTGGATTACGATGAGATTCGAAAACTTGCACATGAATGTAAGCCGAAGATGATTGTTGCAGGAGCTTCCGCTTATCCAAGAGAGATCCGATTCGATATCTTTGCAGATATTGCAAAAGAAGTTGGCGCTTATCTCTTCGTAGATATGGCACATATCGCAGGACTGGTTGCAGCAGGACTTCACCAGAATCCGGTTCCATACGCAGATGTAGTTACAACGACAACGCACAAGACACTGAGAGGACCAAGAGGCGGAGTGATCATGTGTAAGGAAGAACATGCAAAAGCAATTAACAAAGCAATCTTCCCGGGAACTCAGGGGGGTCCGCTGATGCATATTATTGCAGCAAAAGCTGTCTGCTTCGGAGAGGCATTGAAACCAGAGTTCAAAGAGTATCAGAAGCAGGTAGTGAATAACGCGAAAGCACTTGCAGATGCATTGATAGCAGAAGGCTTCAATCTGGTAAGTGGTGGAACGGATAACCACTTGATGTTAGTAGATCTTCAGAACATGAAGATTACCGGAAAAGAACTTCAGAACCGACTGGACGAGGTTTACATCACAGTCAATAAGAACTCAGTACCAAATGATCCGGCAAGTCCATTTGTAACAAGTGGAATCAGAATCGGTACACCGGCAGTTACAACAAGAGGACTGAAGGAAGAGGATATGAAGACAATCGCAAAACTGATCAAGATGACGGTGACAGACTTTGAGACAAAGGCAGATGAGATTAGAGATGAAGTCACAAAAATCTGCGAGAAATATCCATTATACGAATAAAATTAACGTGTCTATTAAGAATAAGAAGGAGGATTTGACATGGAGTTAAAAACACCACTTTATGATGCGCATGTGAAAGCAGGCGGTAAGATCGTTCCATTTGCAGGATATCTCTTACCGGTACAGTATGGAACAGGTGTTATCACAGAGCATATGACAGTTAGAGAAAAAGCGGGACTTTTCGATGTGTCTCATATGGGAGAGGTATTGTGCCAGGGAAAAGATGCACTTGCAAACCTGCAGAAGCTGCTGACAAATGATTTTACTAACATGGTAGATGGGCAAGCAAGATACAGCCCGATGTGTAACGAGAATGGTGGAACAGTAGATGACCTGATCGTATACAAACGTGGAGACAATGATTACTTTATCGTAGTAAATGCGGCGAACAAAGATAAAGATTATCAGTGGATGTTAGACCATCAATTCGGAGAGGTCACATTTACAGATGCATCTTCTGAGTATGGACAGATTGCACTTCAGGGACCGAAAGCAATGGAGATTCTGAAGAAATTAACGGCAGAAGAGAACATTCCAAAGAAATATTATCATGCAGTATTTGATACAGAGGTAGCTGGAATTCCATGTATCATTTCCAAGACAGGATACACAGGAGAAGACGGAGTCGAGTTATATCTGGCAAGTGAAAATGCTGAGAAAATGTGGGATGCACTTTTAGAGGCCGGAAAAGATGAAGGGCTGATTCCGTGTGGACTTGGAGCCAGAGATACACTTCGTATGGAAGCAGCAATGCCGCTGTACGGACATGAGATGGATGATGAAATATCACCACTTGAGACAGGCCTGAAATTTGCAGTCAAGATGGGAAAAGAGGAAGACTTCATCGGAAAGAAAGCCATGGAAGAGCGTGGTGAGCCGAAGATTACAAGAATCGGACTCAAAGTAACCGGAAGAGGAATTATCCGTGAACATCAGGATATCTATGTTGGAGACAAGAAAATCGGACATACAACAAGCGGAACACATTGTCCGTTCCTGGGATATCCAATCGCAATGGCATTAGTAGATGCCGGAAGTGTAGAGATCGGTAATAAAGTAGAAGTAGATGTAAGAGGACGTAAAGTCGAGGCAGAAGTCATAGCACTGCCATTCTACAAGAGAGCGAAATAAGTTTTGTTGAAGGATTAAAAAAGAGAATATATAAAAAAAGGAGATTATTAAAATGGAAATCAGAGAAGGATTATTATATGCAAAATCACATGAGTGGGTAAAAGAAGAAGGAGATGTTGTTACAATTGGTCTTACAGACTACGCACAGTCTGAGCTTGGAGACTTAGTATTTGTAAATCTTCCGGAAGAGGGAGACAGCGTATCCGTTGGTGAGGCATTTGGTGATGTTGAGTCTGTAAAGGCTGTTTCCGATGTATATTCACCGGTTTCCGGAGTTGTGTGTGAGATTAACGAGGAGCTCTTAGATGCACCGGAATCTATCAACGGAGCACCATATGATGCATGGTTTATCAAAGTAAAAGAAGTATCTGAGAAAGAGGAATTATTATCCTCATCAGAATACGAGGCATTTGTAGCAAGCGAGCAGTAAGACAAAGACGGGAGGTGGACGGCATATGGGAAGCTATGTACCGAATACGTTAGAAGAACGTCAGGAAATGTTAAAAGAGATCGGATACAGTTCTATCGAGGATCTGTTCGCACATATTCCTGATGAGGTTAAGATCAAAGGCGGACTGAATATTCCGGAAGGAAAGTCAGAGCTGGAAGTCCGCAGAGAGATGGAAAATATTGCATCAAAGAATCAGGTATTTAAGACCATTTTCCGAGGTGCAGGAGCATACAGACATTTTATTCCATCCATAGTGAACAGTGTGATTTCAAAAGAAAATCTGCTGACAGCATATACACCGTATCAGGCAGAGATCAGTCAGGGAATCTTACAGTCCATTTTCGAGTATCAGACAATGATCTGTGATCTGACCGGAATGGACGTGTCCAATGCCTGTGTGTATGACGGTGCCGAGGCGGCAGCAGAAGGTGTGGCAATGTGCCAGGAGAGAAAGCGTAAGAAAGCCTTCGTATCCACAGCGATCTTGCCGGATGCACTGGCAACGATACATACGTATTGTCATGGAAATGGAATGGAGATCGTGGAGATTCCGGAAAAAGACGGCGTGACAGATCTGGATTATCTGAAAGAAAATATAGACGAGCAGACAGCATGTGTCTATATCCAACATCCGAACTATTACGGTAATCTGGAAGATGCACAGGCAATCGGGGAAATTGCTCATGGTGCCGGGGCAAAATATATCATGGGTGTGAATCCAATCTCCCTTGGAATCATCAAGACACCGGCAGAGTACGGTGCAGATGTGGCAGTCGGAGATGGACAGCCACTGGGACTTCCACTTGGATTTGGAGGACCATACTTAGGATTTATGGCAGCCACAGAAGGCATGATGAGAAAGCTTCCGGGAAGAATTGTCGGTCAGACAGAAGACCATAATGGAAAGACCGGATATGTATTGACACTTCAGGCAAGAGAGCAGCATATCCGCAGAGAAAAAGCTTCCAGTAACATTTGTTCCAATCAGGCACTTTGCGCGCTGGCAGTTGGCGTGTACATGTCGGCTATGGGAAGTGAAGGAATCAAAGAAGCAGCGCTTCAGTCTACTTCCAAAGCACATTATCTGGCAGCAGAGCTTGATAAGATCGGATTCAAAGTAGAGAATAAGGGAGAATTCTTCCACGAATTTGTAACTGTATCTGAAAAATGTCCTTGCGAAGCATTAAAGGCGCTGGAAGAGCATGGAATCCTGGGAGGATATCCACTTGGAAACCACCGAGTATTATGGTGCTGTACAGAGATGAACACAAAAGAAGAGATGGATGAAGTTATCCGCATTTTAAAGGAGGTGTAGAGCATGTTAGTATTTGAAAAAAGCAGAGCCGGACGAGGCATGAGCATGCTCCCAGCCTGCGATGTAGAAATCAAAAAACCTGGTGAGAAGGATGCAAGACAAAAAGAGCTTCACCTTCCGCAAATGTCTGAGAATGACCTTTCCAGACACTATACAGAACTGGCAAAGAAATCCCATGGAGTCAATGATGGATTCTATCCACTTGGATCTTGTACGATGAAGTACAATCCGAAAATTAATGAAGATATGGCAGCATTGCCTGGATTTACCCAGATCCATCCGCTGCAGCCAGAACATTCTGTACAGGGATGCCTGGAAGTTCTGAAAAAATCCGAAGAATACCTGTGCGAGATCACAGGAATGGACGGTATGACATTCCAGCCTGCAGCAGGAGCTCACGGAGAGTTTACAGGTCTGATGCTCATTAAGGCATATCATGAAAGCAGAGGAGACGAGAAGAGAACAAAAATCATTGTACCGGATTCTGCGCATGGAACCAACCCGGCTAGTGCTACAATGGCAGGCTATAAGGTAGTCAGCATTGCATCTGCACCGGACGGAGGAGTAGACCTTGAAGCGTTAAAGGCAGCATGTGGAGAAGATACTGCAGGACTGATGCTGACCAATCCGAACACTGTCGGACTGTTTGACAAAAATATTTTAAAAATTACAGAAATCGTACATGAATGCGGCGGTCTTTGCTATTACGATGGAGCAAATCTGAATGCAGTTATGGGAACTGTAAGACCTGGAGATATGGGATTCGACGTGATTCACCTGAACCTTCATAAGACATTTTCAACACCTCATGGAGGCGGAGGTCCGGGAAGCGGACCGGTTGGCTGCAAGAGTATGTTGCTGCAGTTCCTGCCATCCTACAGAGTGGTAGAAAAAGAAGGGGCTTTGGCAATGGAGAAAGCCGAGCACAGCATTGGTGAGATGAAAGAATTCTATGGAAACTTCCTTGTAGTTGTCAAAGCACTGACTTACCTGATGACACTTGGAAAAGAAGGAATTCCGGAGGCAAGCCAGAACGCAGTTCTGAACGCGAACTATATGATGAACAAGTTAAAAGACCTCTATACAATGGCATATGATGAGGTATGCATGCATGAGTTTGTTATGAGTCTGGAAGATCTGAAGAAGAAAGCAGGTGTATCTGCAATGGATATCGCAAAAGGACTTCTGGATAACGGAATCCATCCGCCTACAATGTACTTCCCGTTAATCGTACATGAAGCGCTGATGGTAGAGCCGACAGAGACAGAGTCAAAAGAAGTACTGGATCATGCAATTGAGGTATTTCGTAAGCTTTACAATGACGCACTTGAGAATTCGGAAAGCCTGCTTCAGGCACCGGTGACAACACCGGTCACAAGAATGGATGAGGTAGAGGCAGCGAGACATCCGGTATTGAAATATGAGTTTGAATCATAATTCGCAGATGTAACAACAAGAATATAAAAAATTGAAAAGAATAGGATAAGGGGATCGCATATGGTAGAGAAGATTACTTACATTGAGAGCGGTCAGTTTCATCCATATAAAAATCTTGCAGTGGAGGAGTATTTACTCCTCCACTGTGAACCTCAGGAGTGTATTTTATATTTGTGGCAGAATCAGAATACCGTTGTAATCGGAAGAAATCAGAATGCCTGGAAAGAATGTAAAGTTGAAAGTCTTGAGGAAAATGGAGGACATCTGGCACGTCGTCTTTCCGGTGGCGGAGCAGTATATCATGATCTGGGAAATCTGAATTTCACATTTCTCGTATCAAAAGAAAATTACAGCATTGACAGACAGTTGGAAGTTATTGTCAAAGCAGTGCAAAAGTTAGGTGCAAAAGCGGAGAAGTCCGGAAGAAATGACATTTTGATTGATGGAAAGAAATTTTCCGGAAATGCATTTTATGAGCAGGAGCAGCATTGCTATCATCACGGAACATTGATGATGAATGTGAACAAAGAGATGCTTTCCAAGTATCTGACTGTATCAAAGGAAAAATTACAGTCCAAAGGTGTGGATTCTGTAAAATCAAGAGTGACTAATCTGGTGGATTACATACCGGATCTGACACTGGAAGCGTTGAAAAAAGCATTAAGGGAAGCATTTGAGGAGGCCTATGGTCTGAAATCAAATGAGCGTAAGATGGATGACCTGGATCAGAAAGAGATTGAAAATCGGACGAAACATTTTTCATCATGGAACTGGTTATATGGACGAAAAATAGATTTTCAGTATGAGATATCAAAGAGATTTTCGTGGGGACAGATAAATATTCAGTTCCAGGTGGATAAAGGAAAGATTTCTGATGTCAATGTGTACTCAGATTCGCTGAAACCTATGACGATCGAGAAGCTTCCGAAGTATTTAAAAGGTATCCGTTATCATAAGAAGAATATTTGCTCAGAGCTTAGACTTTACTGGGCTGAGGACAAGCAGGAAGAAGAGATGATAGCAGATATTATCGAGTGGATAAAAGAGGAAGAACTCTAGCAGAAAAAATGTCTTTCCGAATTCAATTCAAGTGTTACATCCAGTTGAACAAGGTGGAAAGATATGAAAGAAGTTGTGGAAAAAGACACTGCCATCTGGCAGTATTGTGGATAATTACAGGAGGACATCAGTATGAGCGAGAAATATGATGTAATCGTGATCGGTGCCGGACCGGGAGGATATGTGGCAGCTATTAAGGCAGCAAAGCTTGGATTTAAAACAGCAGTTGTTGAGGCAAGAGAAGCAGGCGGAACATGTCTGAACCGTGGATGTATTCCGGCAAAAGCAATGATTCATGCTGCAGAGGTATATAGAAGCGCAAAAGAGTGTGAGCGCTTTGGTATCCATGCAGAAAATGTAACATTTGATTTTGAAAAAATATTTGAATATAAAGAAGAGACAACAAAACAGCTTGTGTCAGGTGTGGAAGGGCTGTTCAAGGGCAACGAAGTGGACCAGATTGCTGGAAAAGGAACCCTTCTTCCAGATAAGAAAGTAAAAGTTGTGTCTGAAGATGGCGAGCAGATTTTAGAGGCGGAGCACATTATCCTGGCAGCAGGATCTAAGCCGTTGATCCTGCCGATTCCAGGTATGGATCTTCCGGGAGTCCTGACCAGTGATGAACTGTTCCGTATGAAGAGTGTGCCGGAGAGCCTGACAATTATCGGTGGCGGAGTTATCAGTGTGGAATTCGCAACGGTTTACGCAGAACTTGGCTGTAAGGTGACGATTCTTGAGGCACTTCCGAGAATTCTTCCGAATATGGATAAGGAGATTTCTCAGAATCTGAAATTGATTTTGAAAAAACGTGGCATTGATATTCACACAGCAGCTGCTGTACAGGGTGTAGAAGCAGATGGAGACCAGTACATTTGTAAGTATGTGGAGAAAGAAAAAGAGCAGAGTGCAGCCTCCCAGTATGTATTATGTGCGGTTGGAAGATGCCCGAACACAGATGGACTCTTTGCAGAAGATGCGACACCGGAAATGAACCGAGGACGTGTCGTTGTAGATGAGAAGTTCGAGACAAGTATTCCGGGCGTGTATGCAATCGGAGATCTGATTTTTGGAGCACAGCTTGCCCATACGGCAAGTGCCCAGGGAATCCAGGTTGCAGAGCAGCTTGCCGGAAAAGAAGTGTCTGTCGATGTCAATGTAGTTCCGGGTTGTGTATACACAGATCCTGAGATTGCATCTGTCGGTATCACGGAAGATGAGGCAAAAGAAAAAGGTATCGCTGTCAAAGTTGGTAAGTTCATTATGAGTGCCAACGGAAAATCTCTCATCACAAAAGAGGAGCGGGGATTTATTAAAATCGTTGCAGAAGAAGAGAGTGGCGTGATTGTCGGGGCACAGATGATGTGTGCAAGAGCGACCGACATGATCGGTGAATTCGTGACAGCAGTTGCCAATAATATGACAGTATCACAGCTTCTGAAAGGTATGCGGGCACATCCGACTTACAATGAAGGAATCGGAGAAGCGCTTGAAGAGCTGGAAGGCGGAGCTATCCATGTAATGCCGAAGAAAAAGAAATAAAAGTGGCAGTAAATCCAAGGGGAATAGAAATTGCAGAAAAATTTGGAATGTAGATTTCAGAGTTGTCATTGCGGCATTTTTCGTGTATGGTGTAACTATATATAATGATTACAAACAGCAGTGAGATAATAGGAAAAAGTTTTATAGACATTTAAGGAGGAGCTTGCAATGAGCAGCATATTTGACATATTAGGGCCAATTATGGTCGGTCCGTCCAGTTCTCATACAGCGGGGGCAGTGCGGATCGGCTATACAGCCAGACAACTTTTTGGAGAACCGGTGAAAAAAGCAGAAGTGTATCTGCACGGATCATTTGCGGCGACAGGAGAAGGTCATGGAACAGACAAGGCGATCATTGCGGGTCTTCTTGGAATGAAACCAGATGATCTTCGAATCCCGGATAGTTTTACAGTAGCAGAAGAAAATGGCATGGAATTTACCATTGCAAAAAAAGAAATCCGCGGCGCACATCCGAATACAGCAAGAGTGATCATGGAAAATGGTGCGGATAAAAAGATGGTCATGCAGGCATACTCTATTGGAGGAGGCCGGATCCGTGTCAGTGTGCTTGACGGGATAGAAGTTGATTTCAGTGGGGAGAGCAATACGTTGATCGTACGGAATATGGACCGCCCGGGCTGTATTACAGAGGTAAGCGCGGCACTGAGCCGGGAGAAGATCAATGTTGCGACGATGCAGGTGTTCCGTCACAAAAGAGGCGGTCTTGCCGTTATGGTCGTAGAAACAGATCAGTCTATACCGGAAAATGTTGTGGCTGAACTGAAAAAGAAAGAGGATATTCTGGAAGTAATATCTCTGAATCTGGAGGAGGGACGATAGTTATGGCATATCAGGCAGTGGATGAGATCATGGCAAGATGCGAAAAAGACAGTGTAGAATTCTGGAAAGCCGTTCAGCTTGAGGACTGCGAGGAAAACGGAATCAGCGAAGAAGAGTCCTGGAATCAGATGACACATATGTGGAATTCTATGAAAGAGAGTGTTGCAGCATATGACCCGGAGGCAATTTCCAGAAGTGGACTTGTCGGAAGAGAAGGAAAGCTGATGGATGCATATCGTGAGCAGGGGAAACCGTTGTGTGGCGATTTTGTATCCAAAGTTATTGCAAATGCATTAAAAATGGGATGTAACAATGCCTGTATGAAGCGAATTGTGGCAGCTCCGACTGCCGGAGCCTGTGGAGTCATGCCGGCAGTTCTTGTTACTTATTATAAAGAATATGAAGCTTCAGAGGAAACCATGATCCAGGCGATGTATGTGGCAGCAGGAATCGGCCAGGTCATTGCGTCCCGTGCTTCCCTGGCGGGAGCCTCCGGCGGTTGTCAGGCAGAGATAGGTTCTGCTTCCGGAATGGCAGCAGCGGCAATCTGTAGTGTACGAGGCGGAAGTAAAGAGCAGATGGGACATGCATGCGCCATGGCACTTAAGAATCTGATGGGACTTGTCTGTGATCCGGTAGCCGGGCTGGTAGAAGTTCCGTGTGTGAAAAGAAATGTAGGCGGTGCGGTAAACGCTTTGGCGGCAGCAGATATGGCACTGGCAGGAATCGCAAGCCACATTCCGGTAGATCAGGTCATTGATGCCATGGGCGAAGTCGGAATGAAGATGGACGTGTCACTCAGAGAGACAAGTATGGGTGGTGTCGCAACAAGTCCGAAGGGTCTTGAAATTGCAGAGAGACTTGGAATGTAAATATTACGAAAAGGAATGCCGGAGGGCATTCCTTTTTTTAGGAGAGTATGTTATAACAAAGATAAACAATCAAGTGTCATGAGTAAGGGAAAGAGGGGATAAATTATGTTAGATGAGCACATGGGACCGATTAAAAAATACAGTATACTGACTGTGGGGGCAGTCGTACTTGCACTGGCGAACTATGTATTTAAGTTTCCGAACCATTTTAGTTTCGGAGGTGTAGCCGGTTTTGCAGTTATTTTAAGTGGAATGTTTGGCGGTTCCGCCAGTACGTACACATTTGTAATCAATATGTTACTGTTATTGATCGCATTTCCAATATTGGGAAAGGAAGTTGCAATGCGGTCTTTCTATGTCAGTATCGTATTCAGTGGTGTGCTGGAAGTTGCGCAGTATGTGTATCCGATAGACAAGCCAATCACGAACCAGCCGGTGCTGGAGCTTGTATTTTCCTTCATGCTGCTAGCAGTGTGTTCCGCGATATTCTTCTTCATGGATGCGTCCAGCGGAGGAACCGATATTATTGCTTTGATATTAAAAAAGTATACCAGCGTGTCAATCGGAATGGCGTTACTGCTTGTAGACTTCGCAGTTGTTGCGATTTCTTTCTTTGTATATAATCCGACCGTTGGACTGTTTTCATTTGCCGGATTCCTTGCAAAATCATTTTTCATTGATTCCGTAATTGAGAGTCTGAACCTGTGTAAATATTTTACAATCGTGTCAGATAATGCTGATACAATCTGCGATTATATTCATAAAGAGCTGAACCACAGTGCGACAATTATGTCTGCAGAAGGATCTTATTCACACGAGCCGAAGAATGTCATCATGACTGTTGTGAACCGTGACCAAGCATTAAAACTGCGGAAATTCGTAAGAAGCGTAGAACCACACGCATTTATGATGATCACAAACAGTAGTGAGATCATAGGAAAAGGATTCCGGAATACGATGTAGGAAAAACGACAAAGGGTGAGATTGATTTTGTAGCAGTGAAAGACGGAAAGAAAAAGTATTACCAGGTCGCATATTTGCTGGCAACGGAAGATGTCATAGAAAGAGAATTTGGAGCATATAAGGATATTCAAGATAATTATCCGAAGTATGTACTTTCCATGGACAGATTTGATTTTTCAAGAGATGGAATTATACATCAGAATGTTATAGATTTTTTGATGGAAAGGTAAAAAACCCCGTTGACAGATTCGAAAGAATCGACTATATTAACATTAATAAAAGGGAGTAACTGGCGCCTGTCAGTCTTGCAAAGTAGAAAATCAGGCGTTTGCGATGTCGTCAGTACGATGAGTGATCATCCGTATCGTAATGAAATGGTGAGACTTTTATTGCATATTTTTGGTGTGCAATAAAGGTCTCTATTTTTGTACACCAGATGAGCCATAATAGGAAAAAGGAGGTACAAATTATGTTGACAAATGAGCAGGCGAAGGAAAATCTAAAGAAATACGGACCGAATGAACTGGAAGAGGGAAAGAAAAAAAGTGTCTTTCAAATATTTTTAGAACAGTTCAAGGATTTTCTGGTAATTATTCTGATCATCTCCGCGGTGATTTCAGGATTTCTTGGAGATGTGGAGAGTGCGATTGTAATCTTTGTAGTTATTACGATGAATGCGATTCTTGGAACGGTGCAGACAGTGAAGGCGGAGCAGTCGCTGAATAGTTTGAAGCAACTGTCGGCACCGGATGCGAAGGTCGTGCGTGACGGGCAGTTAATGCAGGTACCGGCGAGAGAAGTGACCGTCGGTGATGAAGTAATTGTGGAGGCGGGAGACTTAATTCCGGCAGATGGAAAGTTACTTACAGTTGCAAGTCTTAAAGTGGACGAAAGTGCACTTACAGGTGAGAGTCTCCCAGTGGAAAAGTCTTTAGAAGAAGTACCGGAAGGTGCAGCACTTGGAGATCAGACGAACCGGGTATTTTCCGGAAGCTTTGTCACATACGGAAGAGCATCCTTTGAAGTAACGGAAGTCGGAATGAGTACGGAGGTCGGTAAGATTGCCGGGCTTCTGAAAAATGCATCAGAGAAGCAGACACCGCTTCAGAAGAATCTGGATGATTTTGGTAAGAAGTTGTCTATTACGATTCTTGTATTTTGCGGAATTTTATTTGCAATCAGCGTGATCCGTGGAGAATCGATTGTAAATGCATTTCTATTTGCAGTTGCGCTGGCGGTGGCAGCTATCCCGGAGGCGCTTAGTTCTATCGTGACCATCGTGCTTTCCTTTGGTACACAGAAGATGGCGAAGGAGCATGCGATCATCCGCAAGCTTCAGGCAGTCGAAGGACTTGGCAGTGTGTCAATCATCTGCTCTGATAAGACTGGAACTTTGACACAGAATAAAATGACTGTGGAAAATTATTATGTAAATGGTGCAAGTATCTGTTCTGAAGAGATTGATCTGGAGGATCCGGCACAGCGAGAGTTACTGATGTTCAGTATGCTCTGCAATGATTCTACAAATCAAAATGGTCAAGAGATCGGAGATCCGACGGAGACGGCTCTTATTAATCTTGGCAGCCTTCTGGGAGCAGATTATGCACAAGTGCGTGGTAAGTATCCAAGGCTTTCCGAGGTGCCGTTCGACAGTGACAGAAAACTTATGTCCACGGAACATTTTATAGACGGACGGTATGTTATGGTCGTAAAAGGTGCGGTCGATGTGCTCCTTGAGCGTATGAGCCACATTCAGGATGGAGATACTCTAAGAAAGATCACAGAAGAAGACCGCGTCAGAATTGAAGTGCAGAATAAACATTTTTCTGAAAACGGACTGCGTGTACTGGCATTTGCATATAAGACGATGGAACAGGAGCAGGGGCTTACATTAAATGATGAAAATGACCTGACATTCCTGGGACTGATTTCCATGATGGATCCGCCGAGAGTGGAGTCTAAAGATGCAGTTGCAGAATGTATCAAGGCAGGAATCAAGCCAATCATGATTACAGGAGACCACAAAGTAACAGCAGCGGCTATTGCCAAACGAATCGGAATTTTGGAAAATATGTCGGAAGCCTGTGAAGGTGCGGTTATTGAGGATATGACGGACGAAGAACTCCAGGAGTTCGTACCGAACATTTCTGTGTATGCAAGAGTTTCACCGGAACACAAGATCCGTATCGTGCGGGCATGGCAGGAGCGTGGAAATATTGTGGCAATGACGGGAGACGGAGTGAATGACGCTCCGGCACTGAAGCAGGCAGATATCGGAGTTGCCATGGGAATTACGGGAAGTGAAGTGGCGAAAGATGCGGCAGCTATGGTGCTGACGGATGATAACTTTGCAACGATTGTCAAGGCAGTGGAAAATGGACGAAACATTTATCAGAATATTAAAAATGCGATTCAATTTCTGCTTTCCGGAAACTTTGCAGCGATTCTTGCAGTTTTGTACGCATCACTTGCAAGTCTGCCGGTTCCATTTGCACCGGTACATCTGCTGTTCATCAACCTTCTGACAGACAGCCTGCCGGCGATCGCGCTTGGACTGGAGCCGCATAATCCAGAAGTGATGAAAGAAAAACCACGTGCCATGGGAGAGTCCATTTTGACAAAACCATTTCTTACAAGCATCGGAGTGGAAGGTCTGTGTATCGGAATCATGACCATGACAGCATTTATGATCGGATATCGCGATGGAAATGCAGTGCTGGCAAGTACGATGGCATTTGGAACACTTTGCAGCAGCCGTCTGGTTCACGGATTTAACTGTAAAGCAAACAAACCAATCATTTTTACGAAACGATTCTGGAATAACATTTATCTGATCGGAGCATTTGTACTTGGCTGGCTTTTGATTACAGGAGTACTGATGATCCCGGCACTTCAGGGAATGTTCAAAGTGCAGACACTGACGGTGGCACAGTTGATGATTGTATATGGACTGGCTCTTTTGAATCTGCCGGTTATTCAGCTGCTGAAATGGATCAGAACGCGAAAGAAATAGAGGATTTGACAGGATATTGAATAAAGGAAGGAATTAAATGGAACTGAATAAGGAAAATATGCGGAAAATCCGGGAGCTGATTTTGTTTACAGCACTGCTAATCGTGGTGCTGTGGAAATATGAAGAGGTGTTGGAGGTACTGGGATATGTGGGACATCTGATTTTTCCATTTCTGCTTG
Organism: Dorea sp. 210702-DFI.3.17; assembly: GCF_020560825.1. Classification (NCBI taxonomy): domain Bacteria; kingdom Bacillati; phylum Bacillota; class Clostridia; order Lachnospirales; family Lachnospiraceae; genus Dorea; species Dorea sp. 210702-DFI.3.17. The sequence continues at coordinate 1,072 of NZ_JAJCNB010000042.1, read as the reverse complement.
GAGGAGCCATTGCGTTTGTACTGAATGTACCGATGAACTTTATCGAGCGGCACTTGTTTACGAAAAAAGTAAGAAAAAATAAAGTGGCAGATAAGCTTGCAAGACCGGTGAGTCTGTTGAGTGTACTTTGTATCGTAGTTGGCGTGTTGACGGTAGTGATCTTTGGTGTTGTACCTCAGCTTGTAAATACATTTGGAAATCTGGGGCAGAGTATTACCCAGTTCATCCCACATGCACAGGCGTGGGGAAAAGAGGTCTTTCATGGAAACAAGGAGGTTGTCGAACTGATCAACAGTGTACAGTTTGACTGGGACAAGATTGTGGAGACACTGATTGATTTCCTGAAAAATGGTGCAGGAAATATGCTGAATTCGACACTCACCGCTGCAAAAAGCATTATCAGCGGAGTTTCTACATTTGTCATAGCTTTTGTATTTGCAATTTATATTTTGCTGCAGAAGAAAAAACTGGGAATTCAGGCGAAAAAGGTACTGTTTGCATTCGTACGAAGAGGTCGTGCAGAGGCTGTGGTGGAAGTCTCTTCCCTGACTTACAGCACATTTTCAAGCTTCCTGACCGGACAGTGCCTGGAGGCTGTGATTCTTGGAAGCATGTTCGTATTGGCCATGACGATCTTCCGGCTGCCGTATGCACTGCTGGTGGGAATCTTTATCGCATTTACCGCACTGATACCGATCTTTGGAGCATTCTTAGGCTGTGCGGTGGGAGCATTTTTAATCTTCATGGTCGATCCGATGAAGGCGCTTATGTTCATCGTGTTGTTTCTTGTGCTTCAGCAGATAGAGGGAAACCTGATTTATCCGCATGTAGTAGGTAATTCTGTAGGGCTGCCGTCCATCTGGGTGCTGGCAGCGGTCAGCATCGGAGGCAGCCTTATGGGAGTAGTCGGAATGCTGATATTTATACCGATCGTGTCGGTGGCATATGCACTGTTCCGGGAAATTGTGTATCTGAAGCTGAAAAAACAGGGTGTAGATCCGGCAGAGCTGGAGGAGTAGGGGAGACTGTCCGAAAACTCGGATAATCTAATCTGATGAGAAAAAGATTGATA
>NZ_JAJCNB010000041.1:0-20228 GCF_020560825.1 Dorea sp. 210702-DFI.3.17 | reverse complement strand
TCAGATATATGATTTTACGACCACTTTTTCAGTGGCGTCCTATAGGTGGTGAGAACAAGCTGATATAGCCTCCGGCATTCTTGAATTGGTAAATCTCTCAATGAATGATAATACCATTATTCTTATTGTACATGGTTTACGGAAATTTGAAAAGAGTAGATATGAAAGGAGTGTTCTAGACACAGCGAAGCCCCGCGGGTGCGTTCCCGGCGAGGCTTCGTGTGCTGTTATAGTTATATAAAGGAATGAGAGTAAGTGCTTTTCGCACTTCTATGAGGGGTGATAGCTGATGTCTTTCTCAACTATCTGTCATTTAGTATAAGCGGAAAATGTGACGAAAGTATGTTGAAACTCTTAAACAAATCGAAAATTTATAAAAAACCACTTAAGAAATAATAAAGTTATGGTAGAATAGTACTTACGGAGGTGGAATATGAAAAAAAGAGTATTGTTACTGGGACTTGTAGTGCTTATGGTACTTACAGGCTGTGGGACAACAGAAAAAGAAACGAAGACAAAGGAAAAAGATCCAGACAAACTGGTATTAAATATAGAAGATAAAAAAGAAGACAATATACAAGAGGAACAGACAGATATGCAGGAACAGGCTTCACAGCCAGACGGACAATCACAGGCAGAAGAGGCGAATGAACAACAGCCGCAGAAAAATGGACATTTGATTGCGATTGATGCAGGACATCAGGCAAAGGGGAATAGCGAGAAAGAACCGGTCGGTCCAGGTTCTTCTGAAATGAAAGCAAAGGTGGCTTCCGGGACAAGTGGCAAGACATCAGGGCTTCAGGAATATGAACTGACATTGGCTGTTTCTATGAAGCTGAAAGAAGAATTGATGAACCGTGGGTATGATGTTTTGATGATACGAGAGACGAACGATGTAAATGTATCGAATGCAGAGCGTGCACAGATTGCAAACAATGCCAATGCCGATGCATTTATCCGTGTTCATGCCAATGGTTCAGATAGCAGCAGTGCCAATGGCATGATGACGATTTGTCAGACTGCTTCCAATCCATACAATGGAAATCTATATTCCCAAAGTCAGGCACTTTCTACAGATGTTTTAGATCAGATGGTGGCAGCAACCGGAGCAAAAAGAGAGCGTGTCTGGGAGACAGATACCATGAGTGGAATCAACTGGGCACAGGTTCCGACGACCATTGTGGAGATGGGATATATGAGTAATCCGACGGAAGATCAGAAGATGGCGACAGACGAATATCAGTGGCAGATCGTAACCGGGATTGCCAATGGAGTGGATCAGTATTTTGGAATTACGAGATAAGGGAGTTTTGACAGATGAAAAAAGCAGCATTATTTTTTGATGTGGATGGTACATTGATTGACGAACAGACGAAGATAGTGCCGGAAAGTACACTTCGTGCATTGAAGCAGGCGAGAGAAAACGGCCATCTTGTGTTTATCAATACAGGTCGTACATCTTGTAATACATTGGATTCCATGAAGCATATTCCAGTAGATGGTTATGTGTGTGGGTGTGGAACGGAAATCATTTATCAGGGAAATGTGCTGATGCACAGTACACTGACCAAGGAGCAGTGCAGACGTTACATACAGGTGATTCAGGAGTGTCATATGGAAGGAGTTCTGGAAGCCAGTGACGATCTATATTTTCCCCAAAATAGTTCCCGTTTTCCGGAAATCGAAGATATCAGACAGCGCATGGGAAAAGCTTGGGGATTAGGCTGTAAGAAATATATAGAGGATGGCGGATTCATTTATGATAAAATGTTCTTACTCTCTGATCAGACAAGTGATGTAGTAAAATTCATAGAGGAAGTCCGTGACGATCTGGCAGTCATCGATCGGAGACATGGAAGTTATGAGTGTATTCAAAAGCAATATACAAAAGCGACCGGGATTGAGTATATGAGGAAATATCTTGGCTATGACATGGATCAGATATATGTATTTGGAGATAGCAGCAATGATCTGGCGATGTTCGAATACGCCACACATACAGTAGCGATGAAAGAGCATGATTCTGTATTGGATCCATATACAGAATATGTGACGGACAGTGTGATGAATGACGGAATTGAAAAAGCAATGAAACATTATCAATTAATATAGAAGGGACTGTATCATATGGGAGAACAACTGACAGAAAGTGATGTAAAGAAAATAAAGGAAGAAATTGAGTACCGAAAGATTGTTGTCCGTAAAAAAGAGCTGGAAGCAGTAAAAGAGGCAAGAGCACAGGGAGACTTGAGCGAGAACTTTGAGTATAAAGCAGCGAAGCAGGATAAGAACCGCAACGAAAGCCGTATCCGTTATCTAGAGAGAATGTTAAAAACTGCCAACATTGTGTCTGATGATTCAAAAGAAGACGAGATAGGAATTAATAATACCGTGGATCTTTATTTTGAAGATGATGAAGAAGTGGAGACATACCGGATTGTGACAAGTGTCCGAGGAAATTCCCTGGCAGGACTGATCAGCATCGAGTCACCGCTTGGAAAAGCAGTACTTGGACATAAAGTTGGTGACCGCGTGAAAATACCGGCAGGAGATGACGGATATTATGTGGTAGTAAAGAGGATTGATAAGACTACCGATGACAGTCATGATACGTTAAGAAAATATTAGTAAAAGTGAAAAAATATTTTTGAGAATATTGCAAAGGAAATATGTATATACTATAAGAGAAAAGTGTGCTATAATTAATAAACTTGTAAAATTTTGTCTATTATGTATAATATATATGAAATGAATAACGAACAACAGGGGGCTTGCGTATCAAGCAGGCTGAGATTGGGCTGAATGCCCTGACCTGCAACCTGATTTGGATAATGCCAACGTAGGGAAAAAGATGCGTAAATGTTAGCAGGTATATCTTTTATTAGGTATATCTGCTATTTATGTTAGCAATGTAAAAATCAGCGAATGTTCACAACACAAAAAGGAGAGAGAATTATGCTAGGTACATGTTTACAGAACGTTAGAGAAAAAGGACCGCTTGTCCATAATATTACGAATTATGTTACGGTCAATGATGTAGCAAATGTGATTCTTGCGTGTGGTGCAAGCCCAATCATGTCAGATGAGCCGCAGGACGTGCAGGATATCACTGCAATTTGCGGAGGTCTGAACATCAATATTGGAACGCTGAATGTAAGAACGATTGAAGGAATGTTGGCGGCAGGTCATAAGGCAAATGAATTAAATCACATGGTTCTGCTTGATCCGGTTGGTGCAGGAGCAAGTTCTCTTAGAACGAATACAGCTGTCAACCTGATGCAGGAAATAAAGTTTGATGTAATCCGTGGAAATATTTCCGAAATCAAGACATTAGCTGCAGGAAGCGGTACTACAAAGGGTGTTGACGCTGATGTAGCTGACGCAGTGACAGAAGAAAATCTGGACGAAGCAGTTGCATTTGCAAAAGCATTTTCTGAAAAATCCGGAAGTATAGTTGCAATTACAGGAGCGATTGATCTTGTCAGCGACGGCAGAAAATGTTACGTGATCCGTAATGGACGACCGGAAATGGGAAGAATTACAGGAACAGGCTGCCAGTTATCTGGACTGATGACAGCATATCTTGTTGCAAATCCTGAGCAGAAGCTTGAGGCGGCAGCAGCGGCAGTTTGTACGATGGGACTTGCCGGTGAGATTGGCTGGAGTTACATGCAGAAAGGTGACGGTAATTCTACCTATAGAAATAGAATTATTGATGCTATTTATAACATGACAAAAGAGCAGTTAGACGAAGGAGCAAAATATGAAGTGCGATAAAAAAGATTTGCTGCTTTATGCAGTGACAGACAGAAGTTGGCTGAACGCAGAGACACTTTACAGTCAGGTTGAGAAGGCACTGGAAGGTGGAGCTACATTTGTACAGCTTCGTGAGAAACATCTCGATCATGATGCTTTTCTTCAGGAGGCAAAGGAAATCAAAGAATTGTGTGCAAAGTACCAGGTACCGTTTGTGCTGGATGATGATGTGGAGCTTGCACTGGAAGTTGGCGCGGACGGAGTTCATGTAGGACAAAGTGATATGGAAGCAGGAGATGTCCGGGCAAAGCTTGGTGAAGATAAGATTGTCGGAGTTTCAGCACAGACAGTGGAGCAGGCACTTTTAGCTCAGGAGCGCGGAGCAGACTATCTTGGAGTCGGAGCTGTATTTCCGACCAGTTCCAAAGATGACGCAGTAGAAGTTGACCATGAGATGGTAAAAGCAATTTGTGAGGCTGTAGATATTCCAGTTATCGCAATTGGCGGCATCACAAAAGATAATGTGCAGGAGTTGTCAGGCTGTGGACTTTGTGGAATCGCAGTTATCAGCGCTATTTTCGCAAAACCGGATATTAAGAAAGCGACAGAAGAGCTGAAAGCAGCCACTGAGAAGATGGTGAAAGCATGTTAGAAAATAAATCTGACGTGGAGAAAAATGCATCAGAGCAGAAATGTTGTGGAAAAGTTCCCGTACAGAATATGGGTGGTGTTATCTTAGACATAGACGGGACAGTTCTGGATTCTATGTCCATCTGGCAGGACGCAGGAGTGAGATACCTTGCGAGTCAGCAGATTGAAGCAGAGCCTGGACTTGCCGAGAAGATTTATTATATGTCTATCCCGGAGGCTGCATTATATATGCGGACACGCTATGGGCTTGAACAATCTGTAGAAGAAATCAGTCAGGGGATCAAAGATGTAGTGAGAGATTTCTATTATTACGAGGCACCGTTAAAAGCCGGAGTAAAAGAATTTCTACAAAAAATGTCAGATAGAAAGATTCCGGTCGTGGCAGCGACAGCCAGTGATGAAGATCACCTGGAACATGCATTTATCCGTCTTGGGGTAAGCCAGTATTTTAAACATATTTTTACATGCGCGCAGGCAGGAGCCGGAAAGCAGAGCCCGGCAGTCTATCATATGGCAGCTGGGTTTTTAGGCAGGAATCCGGAAGAACTGTATGTTTTTGAAGATGCATTGTATGCAATCCGGACAGCAAAACTGGCAGGATATCATACGATTGGCGTGTATGACGAAGAAAGTAAAGAAGATCAGGAAATGATCCGCGAAGAAGCAGACATTTATATGGAAAGCTTCAAAGAGGCAGATATATTTTTCAAATAGAGTAAAAAAGGAAAGGTAAAATAATGAAAACAGCAGTAACAATTGCCGGAAGTGATTCCAGTGGTGGAGCAGGAATTCAGGCAGACATTAAGACAATGATTGCAAATGGCGTTTATGCGATGAGTGCAATCACAGCGTTAACCGCACAGAATACGACAGGTGTGACGGGTATTATGGAAGTGACACCGGAATTTATGGGTGAGGAATTAGATAACATTTTTACAGATATTTATCCGGACGCAGTGAAGATCGGAATGGTATCTTCCAGTGCGCTGATTGAGAAAATTGCAGATAAACTGAAAGAGTATCAAGCAAAAAATATCGTCGTTGACCCGGTTATGGTAGCAACAAGTGGAGCAAAGCTGATCAGTGAAGAGGCAATCGGAACTTTAAAGAAACGTCTTCTTCCAATTGCCAGTGTTCTGACACCGAATATTCCAGAAGCAGAAGTTCTGGCGGAAATGGAGATCCACTCAGCAGATGATATGATCGAGGCTGCAAAGAAAATCAGTGATACATACCACTGCGCAGTTCTCTGCAAGGGCGGACATAAGTTGAATGATGCAAATGACCTGCTTTATCGTGACGGCGATTATCGTTGGTTCAACGGAAAACGTATTGATAATCCGAATACACATGGAACCGGCTGCACACTTTCCAGTGCCATTGCATCGAACCTTGCAAAAGGATTTGATATGGACACATCCGTAGAGCGTGCAAAAGATTACATTTCCGGAGCGCTGGCTGCGATGCTGGATCTCGGAAAAGGAAGCGGACCTATGGATCACGGATTTGCAATTACGGGAGAATATAAGAAAGAAGCATAAAGAGGGACAGACATCATGGAAGAAAAAAGAACAGGTTTATTTGAAAATGGACTGATCTGGTTTGGAGCAGGCGTTTCTATTGCGGAGATTCTGACCGGAACTTATCTGGCACCACTTGGAATGGGAAAAGGACTTCTCGCAATTATCGTAGGACATATCATCGGCTGCCTTATGTTATTCCTGGCAGGTGTAATCGGTGGTAAAGTCAGAAAAAGTGCAATGGAAACTGTAAAAATGAGTTTTGGACAGAAGGGAAGTATTCTGTTTGCAGTGTTAAATGTGCTGCAGCTTGTGGGCTGGACGGCGATTATGATTTATGATGGAGCACTGGCAGCAGATGGTGTTATGAATACTGGACGCTGGATTTGGTGCCTGGTCATCGGAGCGCTGATCATTCTTTGGATTGTTATTGGAATTACAAATCTTGGAAAAATCAACACGGTTGCTATGGCAGCATTATTTATCCTGACACTGATTCTTTGTAAAGTTATCTTCACAGGAAACGGAGCAGGTGTACCATCGGATGACAGCATGACATTTGGTGCAGCAGTTGAACTTGCTGTTGCCATGCCATTATCCTGGCTTCCACTGATCAGTGATTATACAAGAGAAGCAAAAGAGCCGGTAAAAGCAACAGCAGTCAGCGCAATTACTTATGGTATTGTAAGCTGCTGGATGTATGTGATCGGAATGGGAGCAGCAATTATTACCAGAGAGTATGATATTGCACAGATCATGCTAAAAGCAGGTCTTGGAATCGTCGGACTTCTGATCATCGTATTTTCAACAGTTACAACAACATTTCTGGATGCATATTCCGCAGGAATTTCCAGTGAAACCGTTGTGAACAAATGGAATGGAAAACATGTGGCAATCGTGGTAACTGTGCTTGGAACGATTGCAGCAATTGTATACCCGATGGATAATATTACAGATTTCCTGTATCTCATCGGTTCCGTATTTGCACCGATGATTGCAATCCAGATTGCAGACTTCTTCCTGCTGAAACTGGATAAGAGTAATCAGGCAGTGCATGTACCGAATATGATTATCTGGGTGATAGGATTTATCGCGTATCGAATTCTGATGAATATCGATATGCCGGTAGGAAATACACTGCCTGATATGTTGATCACGATTATTCTGTGCCTTATAGTAGGGAAACTATTTCCGGTAAGCAAAAAGCGGTAAGCCGTTTTCTTCCGGCAAGACTACTTTTCCTTGGATCAGTGGTCTTGCATATTGTATAAATGCTTCTGTGACATCACAGCCGTCTTCGGTGATCCAATCAGATGGTACGGCTTTTTCCATGTTACAGATTTCATTTACATCGGCAGTTTCGTAGGAGAGCTCGTAAGGAAGATCACCGTTTCGGATAAATGTGATCATCTTGCCTGTCTCTCCTTTTAATGCAGCCTGAACACCAACGATTCCGGCATTTTCAGATTCATTTAAATCTGTAGCTGACAGGTATTCGCTGGAGCAGCGCTGGCATACATTCAACTCAATGGAGCGGACTTTTACGCCGATTCGCTCTTTGACAAGATTTTCCAGATATTTTCCGGATCCGGTCAGCATTTTATGACCAAAGGTATCGGTTCCAATATCACCGGCAAGTTCGCAGACAAAGGTTCCATTTTTGTCATGAATTCCTTCAGAGATGCATACAACTAAGTTTGGGGTTGTTTCCAGCATTTCCTGTACTTTTTTAAGAAATGCTTCCTGGTCAAATGCAGTTTCCGGCAGATAAATAAGGCGTGGGTTATCACCATCATATTTGCGGGCAAGGGCACTGGCGGCAGTGAGCCAGCCGGCGTGACGCCCCATAATTTCTACAATAGTGACAGATTTTTTGTTGTCATAAACACTTGCATCAATAGCAACTTCGCGGACCATGGAAGCAACATATTTTGCAGCACTTCCAAATCCCGGAGTGTGATCTGTGTGGACCAGGTCATTATCAATGGTTTTCGGAACACCGATAAAGCGAATATCGCTGTTGATCTTTTTGGCATATCGGGATAATTTACTTACAGTATCCATGGAATCATTTCCCCCAATATAGAAGAAATAACCGATACCATGCGATGTAAACTTGTTGAATAACAATGGATAAACAGGATCATTTAAATCTTCGGGAAGCTTGTAACGACATGACCCGAGGTAAGAGCCGGGTGTTGTACGGAGTAAGGAGAGTTCGTTCGTTTCAATGAGCGAACGCATATCCATCATATGTCCGTTTAAAAATCCTTCAATTCCATTAATCATACCGTATATTTCGTCGATTTCCTCAGTGTGTCTCATGGCTTCAGTGACTACGCCATACAGACTTCCGTTAATGACCGCAGTCGGGCCGCCGGATTGTCCGACAATCAGATTCTTTTTCATATGTGTACCTTCCTTTTGTTGAAAAATTATCAATTTTATCTCTACTATATCGAATCATAGCATTTTTTACAAGGAGATTGCAAAAAAGACATAAAAATTTTGGTTGGAAAAAATGTACATATGCTATATACTTAAAAAGATTCCTAAGGCTCTGCTTTGGGTAAGTAGTGACATAATAAGAAAGAAACTATAAATTCAAAAAGATATGATATAAGGAGAAAGATGCATGAAATATATATCTTTTGCAATACCAAGTTACAATTCACAGGAATATATGTCTCACGCCATTGAGAGTATTCTTGTGGGCGGGGAAGATGTAGAGATTATAATTGTAAATGACGGATCTTCCGATGATACTTTTAAGATTGCACATGAGTATGAGGAAAAATATCCGACGATCATCAAGGCGGTGGATAAGGAGAATGGAGGTCACGGCGATGCTGTGAATTCAGGACTTACACATGCCACCGGAAAGTATTTTAAAGTTGTGGACAGTGATGACTGGGTAGATGCCGAGGCTCTTCGGAAGATTCTGGAATTTCTTAAGAAGCTGGAATCTGAAGATGAAGAGGTGGACATGCTCATTTCCAATTATGTTTATGAGAAAGTAGGAGCAACCCATAAGAAATGTATTCATTACCGTAATGTGCTTCCGCAGAATAAGATTTTCAAATGGGAAGAAATCGGACGGTTCCATCTGGATCAGTACATTCTGATGCATTCTGTTATTTATCGGACAGCGATGCTTAAGCTCAGCCAGTTAGAGCTTCCAAAACATACATTTTATGTAGATAATATTTATGTGTATTATCCGTTGCCATTTGTGCGAAAAGTGTATTACCTGGATGTGGATTTTTATCGTTATTATATTGGAAGAGAAGATCAGTCCGTCAATGAGAAAGTTATGATATCCAGACTGGATCAGCAGATTTTTGTTACAAAGACAATGATTGATATGTACCAATTAAAAAATGTAAAATGTAAGAAACTGAGAAATTATATGCTTAATTATCTCGCAATCATGATGACTGTTTCTTCCATTTTATGTATCCGGTCTAAGAAAGCAGAGAATCTGGAGAAGAAAAAAGAACTGTGGATATATCTGAAACAGAAGGATTTCAAGACATTTATGAAGATTCGCTACGGAATACTTGGACAGACCATGAACATTCCGGGAAGATCCGGACGAAAGATATCCTCTCTTGCGTACAGTGTGGCAAGAAGAATTATCGGATTTAATTAGGAAAAAGTATGAGAATGACACAAAAACAAAACATATTAACAAAAACAGGTATTGTAGCACTTCTTGCGTGTGTATGCTGTATTTTGTGGGGGAGTGCGATTCCGGTAATCAAGACAGGCTATCGTTTCCTGCATGTAGATTCTTCTGATATTGCAAGTCAGATTGTCTTTGCAGGAGTACGATTCACGCTGGCAGGAATTTTGGTATTGATTTTTGCATCTATTAGAGAAAAGAAAGTGATGATTCCTGACAAAGAGATTTTAAAATATGCAATTCCGGTATGTCTGGCTCAGACGGTAGGACAGTATTTCTTCTTTTACATAGGTGTTGCCAATACATCAGGAGTAAAAGGAGGAATCATTACAGGACTTGGAAACTTTATTGCAATTTTGTTGTCTTGTCTTGTTTTCAGAAATGAACGGATGACAAGAAGAAAAATTGCAGGATGTGTTCTGGGATTTGCCGGAGTTGTGGTAATTAATTTGTTGGGAAATACTCTGGATATGGGATTTAAGCTGATTGGAGAGGGATTTGTTCTGATCGCGCAGCTATCCTATGGAATTTCTACAGTGTTGATCAACCTTTTTTCCAGAAAAGTATCTCCGGTTGTATTGAGCGGAACGCAGTTTACGATGGGTGGAATCGTTCTGATGCTGATTGGAGCAGGAATGGGTGGACATCTGGAAAATGTTACTACAGGGGGTGTGGTAATTATATTTTATCTGGCAATGGTTTCGGCAGTGGCATATACGCTCTGGTCCGTACTGCTTGCCTGGAACGATGTTTCCAAAGTTGCTATCTTTGGATTTGTGAACCCGCTTTGTGGCGTGATTTTATCAGCACTGATACTTGGAGAGGTGAAACAGGCATTTAATGTTGGGAGTCTGGCAGCATTGATTTTGGTGTGTGCCGGAATTTATATAGTGAACTGTAAAGAGAATAAGAGGGAATAATTGTACAGCCATGGAGCATACTACTTATAGAAGTAAGAAAGGAGTATGTACCATGGCTGTTGATTTTAGTAAAAGTAAGACAAGAGAAAATTTGATGCGGGCATTTGCAGGAGAGAGTCAGGCAAGGAATCGTTATACAATTGCGGCAAAGCAGGCGAGTCGTGATAATCTGTATTCCATTAGCCAGATTTTTTTATTCACTGCAGATCAGGAGCGGGCACACGCGGAAGTATTTTATGAATTATTGAGAGGTCAGACAGAGCAGACGATTGAAATTTGTGGCGGGTATCCAGTAAATCTTGCAGAAAATGTGACAGATCTTCTGAAAAGTGCGGTGCATAATGAAATGCAGGAGTTTGAAGACGTTTATCCGGAATTTGCTAAAATTGCAAAGGAAGAAGGTTTTGACCAGGCAGCAGGAGCATTTGACATGATCGCAAAGGTAGAAGCTGTGCATGGACGTCGCTTTGCGTTGCTTGCAGAACTGCTTGGAAAAAATCAGTATTTTGAAAATCCAGATGGAGGAGAATGGATGTGTATGAATTGCGGACATATCCAAAAAGGGAAAATGGCACCGCCTGTATGTCCAAGTTGTCATTATGAGCGAGGTTATTTTATTCCGGTAGAACTGGCACCATATTTGATGCCTGAGCTCATTTAAGGGAGTAGAAATGCAGAGTCAGAAATTAGAAAATCTCTTGAATCAGGCATTGAATGCCACGGAAAGTGAACGTGAACGATCTCAGGAATTGAATGTAGGATATAATCCTGTGGACCAGATGTGGGAGTTGATTATCAAATATTCCGGTAATTTGGAGACAGTCCGACAGATTTCTGAGAGAGTCACAGAGCTGTTAAATGAATATGCTATTATCCATATACGTCAGTCACAGATACCGAATCTGGTACAGATTGTAGAAGTAGAATATGTGGAAAAACCAAAACGATTATTTTTCCAGGTACGAAATGGGAAACGGGTGTCTTGTATCAATGAGGTACAGGACGCCCGTTTTTCGCTTACGGGACAGGGAGTACTTGTGGCAGTCATAGATTCCGGGGTTGATTACACACTACCTGATTTTCGGAATGAAGACGGGACAACAAGAATCCGTTATCTGTGGGATCAGTCATTAAAGGCGGTGGAGGGGGAGCATGTGCCGAAAGAATATGGAATGGGAGTGGAGTATACAAAGGAAGAGATAGATGCTGCTTTTCCAGATTTTTATCATGTAATAACACCGAAAAATATAGTGACACAGGGAGCGATAACTATCCGTACGCGTGATATTTCAGGACACGGAACGGCGGTAGCCGCTATTGCGGCTGGAAATGGAAGAGGAAGCGGCGGTGTTTATGCAGGAGTTGCCCCTCAAAGCGAATTCATTGTAGTCAAACTTGGAAATCCTATGTCTGGGGGATTCCCAAGGACGACGGAGCTTATGCAGGGAATGGATTATGTTATACGTAAAGCACAAGAGCTACGAATGCCGGTGGCTGTGAATATCAGCTTTGGCAATACATACGGAGCCAGAGACGGAACGTCATTATTAGAGCGATTTATTGATGACATTTCTAATATCTGGAAGAGTTGCATTTGTATCGGAACAGGAAATGAAGGGGCAACCGCAGGGCATACATCGGGGAGATTACGAGAAAAGACTGTGGAAGAGCAAAATATAGGGAACAGGAATCTATTAGAAAATGTCAGAGCAAATACAGAACAGGAGATTGAGCTGGCAGTGCAGGAAAAACAGCCATCGTTAAATGTTCAGATTTGGAAAAGATATGTAGATCAGATAGATATTTCAATTGTATCGCCTACAGGTACACGTATCGGACCAGTCAAGGAGCAGCTTGGAACACAGCGATTTACTGTCGATGCAACAGAAATACTTTTGTATTACGGGGAGCCAAGTCCATTTAGCACAAACCAGGAGATCTATCTGGATTTCCTCCCACGCGGGAGCTATATAAACAGCGGAGTGTGGAAAATGGTTCTGACACCGAAAAAAATTGTGGACGGACATTATGAAATGTGGATCCCAGGCGAAGGAACATTGAATCCGGGAACCGGATTTCTCAGACCAGTAAGCAGCACGACACTTACAAATCCGGCAACCGCAATCCGGGCAATCACAGTGGGAGCATATGACAGCCTGACATTTTCCTATGCAGATTTTTCCGGGCGTGGACCACTGACCGGAGAAAGTGCAAGTGCAGTCAAACCAGATCTTGTGGCGCCGGGAGTAAATGTGAGCACGATATCTGTCGGTGGAGGAGTTGCAGAATTCAGTGGAACATCCTTTGCCACACCGTTTGTTACGGGGAGTGCGGCACTTTTAATGGAGTGGGGAATTGTAAGAGGAAATGACAGCTATCTGTATGGGGAGAAGGTCAAGGCGTATCTGAGAAGAGGGGCGAGATCATTGCCGGGAATTGAAAAATATCCAAATGAAATGGTGGGATATGGGCGGCTCTGTCTTGCGGAGAGTATTCCGGACTGATTGCTTTGGGGTGATAATATAATAACAAAAGAAAAAATATGCCTTTATGTGAAAAATAAATCGAAAAAACGGTCTTTCACGAGTATAATAACATTACAAGATAAAACAAAAAATCTATTTCATCTTTAAAAGAAATATAGATGGTAAGTTTTGAACAGAAGGGAAGAGACAGCATTTGTTAGAAAAATTACGAGAACTTGGAATCAGAGATGATTTGATTGATGAGATAAAAAAATTTCGTGAAAGTTATCCGGCAGAAAAATCTTATGAGGCAAGAATTCCAAAGCTGGAGCAGTTTTATTATGGAAAAGATGTGTGGGAGCAGGCAATTACAGCTATTCTATGCGGGCAGAATCTTCTGCTTGTCGGACATAAGGCGACAGGAAAGAATCTGTTCGCTGAGAATCTGGCCGGAGTTTTTATGCGGCCGCGATGGGATGTGTCTTTTCATGTGAATATGGATGCTGCTTCCCTCATAGGGATGGATACATTTCGCGGCGGAGAAGTGACTTTCCGGCCTGGTCCGGTATATACAGCGGCAAAAACAGGTGGTTTTACGGTGTTGGATGAAATTAACATGGCAAAAAGTGAAGCTATGGCAGTGTTGCATGCAACATTGGATTTTCGTAGGACCATTGACGTTCCGGGGTATGAAAGAATAGAACTTCATCCTGCAACGCGGTTTATTGCAACCATGAATTATGGATATTCCGGCACAAAAGAACTGAATGAAGCATTGGTGTCACGTTTTGCCGTCATTCAGATGCCAATGATTGCCAAAGAAAGCCTGATAAAACTGATAAGAAAGAACTCTCCGGCAATCCGGGAAGATGCGGCAGAAGAGTTAGCAGCATTATTTTTAGATTTACAGAAAAAATGTGAAAATGCTGAGATTTCTTCTAGGGCACTGGATCTTCGAGGCCTTTTGGGAGCAATCGATCTGATGGAAAAAGGACTTGATATTCATACAGCGCTAGATATGGGAATTGCGAACAAATCGTTTGATCCATATGAGCAGACATTGATCCGGGATACGATTCAGGCAAGGATTTCAAGAAAAATCCAAAGAAAGGATGTTTTTCGCAAAAAATCATAAAATATGCAAGTATTTACAAGGTGACAGGAATGGAAGAGCAGGAATTAATAGAAGCGAAAAGAGCACGTAATTTTATATGGACTGCAGCAGAAAAGTATGAATTTGAACCGATGTTTCTTGCCTTTTCCCCGGATGGAACAGCAGATATGTATTTGAACCTGATTATCGGACTGGCATATAAATGGTACGATCAGGAAAAAATAGACGCATTTTTTAATCAGTTAGGAGGAAAGAACCAGGAGTTATATGAAGGGCTTCTTTGGATTGGGCTGGAAAATGCATTGTATCCAAAAGAAGAGAAGATAAGATTGGCACTTAGGGATATAAGGAAAGAGTATGCAAGGGAAAGCCTGAGGCGTTATCGGAAATATAAAGAGTATTCCAGAATTGATCAGATACGAAACGGACATTGCAAAGAAATTTTGGGACAGTCATCAGGGTTAAAAGAGGAAGATGAGCAGATTTTACATGCGTTTTCTTTTTCAGAAGATATGTCAACGGATCAAATTCTGGAACAGACAAGAGAAAATCTGTGGAAATATTTTGCGTATCGTCCGACTGAAAAGAAGAAAGGAAATTATTTTCTGCAGAAGGTATCCGGAGCATTTCAGTCTTTTGGAAAAGTAAGTGCTACTTATGTACGTGCCAGAAATTATGATGACCAAAATACATTTTTTGATGGGAAATCGGGAATAATGGAGCGAGGCAGACACTATATATTCCAGTTGTCGCTACAGAGAAATCCGGAAGAAACAAAAAGATATGTAGAGGCATGTTTTGGGAAGAGTATCTATTCGCAAGAATACCAGGAAAAAATAGAACGAAAATTGTGTGTGGGAAATCATAAAAATTGCCATCTTTTATTTACAAAAGGGAATTCAAGAGCAAGGGAGGATGGCCTGAAAGAGTCGGAGACAGAAAAAAACAGAAATAAGATCTATACCGGTGAAAATGAATTATCCAAGATAAAAGGAAAAAGAGAAAAAAAGGAAATTAGAGAATTTCAGGCAGAGTCTGCCAGACAATATGAGAAGAATAAAAAACATTATGAACAGAATTATTCGATTTATCAGAATGCCATTCGAAGACTTACAGAAAAGCTAAAGATTTGTCTTGAGGAACAAGAAGAGAGATTTCCAGAGAAAGCAGCTCACGGAAAACTAAATCCACGAGAAGTGTGGAAAGCAGTCTATCTGGACAATCCAAGAGTATTTGAGAGAAAAGAAGAGATAGAAATTCCTGGATTTTCTGTTGATATTCTCATAGATGCCTCTTCTTCGAGAAAGCAGATGCAGGAGCAGATTGCGGCTCAGGCGTATATTTTATCCAAAAGTCTGAAACAATGTAAGATTCCGGTACAGATTTATTCTTATTGCAGTATCCGCGGCTATACGATATTGCACATTTTCCCTAATTGCAAAGAAGAGAGAGAGGATGAACTGTTCCGGTATGTTGCGGCGGGAAATAATCGCGATGGACTTGCACTTCGGGCGGCAGGACACTTGATGGAGAACGGCGAAAAAAGAAAAAGAATTTTACTCGTACTGACAGATGCAAGCCCACAGGATGATCAGGATAGTGGAGAAGGTGCTTTTTATAAAAATAAAGAATACACAGATCTGCTTGCGATTCAAGATACTGCAAAAGAAGTGCAGAATCTGAAACAAAAAGGAATTCAGGTGATCGGAATTTTTATGGGAAGTGCGCGCTCTGGAGAAGTGGCAGGAAAGATTTTTGGGCAAAATCTGATAAAGATTCGAAATATCAGTGATTTTTCACAGGCGGTCGGAAGAGTATTGCAGGAAATTGTTTTTTCATGAAAAGTATTTGCACAATATATTGAGATATAGTATGATAGTGCAGAGCGTTAAAGTGACAAAGAGCTCAGAAAGGATATTTCTGAAATGGTTGTATCGTTAATTGAAAGAATTTATGCATTATTGTGGGGAGATTTGATACATGTTCCATTGCCGGGTGGAGATAGTGTGGGAATCTCATTGCTGATTATATTATTGATTCCGACAGGGATTTATTTTACAGTGCGGACAAAAGTATTACCTTTGCGTTTGTTCCCGGATATGATTCGGGCACTGATGTCAAAGAAGGAGAATAAAGACAGTCTGTCCACGTTTCAGACGTTGATCGTATCAACAGCAACGAGAGTTGGCATGGGAAATCTTGTCGGGGTTGTAGCTGCAATTTCCGCAGGAGGTGCAGGAGCAGTCTTTTGGATGTGGGTAACAGCCCTGATTGGCTCTTCAACAGCATTTGTAGAGGCAACGCTGGCACAGATTCACAAAGAAAAAGATCCACTTTACGGAGGATACCGTGGAGGTCCGGCTTACTATATCCATCATTATATGGAAGAAAAAACAGGAAAGAAGAAAAAGCACACAGTGATTGCTGTCCTGTTTGCAATTTCCGGTCTGATCTGCTGGTGTGGAATCAGCCAGGTGATCAGTAATTCAGTTGCATCTTCTTTTGAAAATGCATTTCATATTCCACCGCTTTATACAACGATTGTCCTTGTTGCAGTTGCGGCAGTGATCGTCCTTCGCAAAAACGCGACGGTAAAAGTTCTGGATATGATCGTGCCGATTATGGCTGTATGTTATTTCTTCATTACGATTTTTATTATTCTCATAAATATGAAAAGTATTCCAAGCGTATTTGGTCGGATCTTTGAGGAGGCATTTGGAATCAGACAGGTTGTATCTGGAGGTTTCGGAGCAGTTCTGATGAATGGCGTGAAGAGGGGATTGTTTTCTAACGAAGCAGGATCAGGGTCAGCACCATGTGCAGCTGCGGCAGCAGAATGCGATTTTCCGGTAAAAGCAGGACTTACACAGGCGCTGGGAGTATTTATTGACACCATTGTGATCTGTAGCTGTACTGCAATGATCATGCTGTTGGCACCGGAAAATGTAGTTGCCGGAAAGTCTGGAATGGATTTACTACAGTCAGCAATGAAATATCATCTTGGAGAATTTGGTGTAATCTTTATAGCACTTACATTATTTTTATTCAGTTTCTCGACATTTTTAGGAATACTCTTTTACGCAAGAAGTAATGTATCCTATCTCTTTGGTGATAAATGGTTCTGGCAGACTGCTTATAAAGTACTTGCACTTGTAATGCTGTTCATTGGTGGAATTGCAGCTTATACATTTGTTTGGGATCTGGGGGATGTAGGAATTGGTCTTATGACCATATTTAACACTGGAATTCTATATCTCATGGGTGGTCAGGCATTAAAAGCATTGAAAGAATATGAAAGTAACAAAGAGAAAAAATAGAAATATTGAACGAAAAAAAGACAACACATGCGTCGTGTATGTGTTGCCTTTTTTTTGTATGCGTTTAGTGGAAATCTTTGAATTAATGTCGGCGAATATATTCTAGAAATTGTCGCTCAAGATTGGATTCCTGTTCGGCAGTATTCTCGTCAAGTTCATATTCTTTTTGTATATTATCAGAATCTTGTGCTGCATCGGAATCTTGTGCCGCATCAGAATCTTGTGCCGCATCAGAATCTTGTGCCGCATCAGAATCTTGTGCCGCATCGGAATCTTGTGTCGCATCGGAATCTTGTGCCGCATCAGAATCTTGTGCCGCATCGGAATCTTGTGCCACATCAGATTCTTGCGCTGGAACGTCTTCTTTTTCAAAAGTTTGATTTGGCTGAGGTGTTTGTTCTTGAGGTTCTACGCTTGCGCGCTGAAGTTCTAATCGTTCTTCAAGCTTTCGACGATGTTTCTGTAACTTATCGAAGACTTCCGGATGTTCACGTAGAACACGGTCCCTTAAAATACGTCTTCGTTTTTCAATTAACTGAAGAACTAATGGTTGGTTTTCTGCCAGTGCCTGTGACAACTCATTGAGATGAAGCTCGATACGGCGAAGTAATTCGTCCTCATCAAAGGCACCAAGAGAATGCCAATTTTCAAGGTGGTCTACAAGACCGTTTTCAAGAATCTCTTCAATATCCTTTAATCCGTGAATATGATTTAAGATGTGGTGAACTTCATGTTCCATTTCCTCGACTACCTGATCGCCATAAGCCCATGCAAATTCCTCCAGTGTATCTTCATCTTCTGCAGGAAGAAATGTCAGGTTTAGTTTTACGCTTTCTTTTTCAGAATCCGGGATATCCAGTTCATATGGAGCGTAAATATCTGCGTCGTGAAGAGCAGCCAGTATTGTCCGGCGGACATGTCCCTCGCGGATCAGATGTTCAACACCTAACTGACGCATTTGCTGGTTCAATTTTTCAGTATGTTCAGTGATATAAAAATGTATTCCAAGGTCTGTCAGACGCGAAGATAATTCCGCAAGGCGGTCTGCAGCAGTAATGTCGATGTTGTTGATTGCTCTTGCGTCAATGATTACGACTTGCGTATCTGGACTGACTGCATCTTCAAGATCTTCTTGAAGAATCTTTACATTTGCGAAAAACAGGTTTTCATTAAACTGGTACATGACAACACCTTTGATAGGATACGCATGTACATTTCTTATAAGGTCATAATATCCATCTTTTCCGGGAATCACACCAAGAAAAGAACGAGTTGGATTCGCGGATTTTGTGATAACGGCAAAGAATGAAAGTAATACACCGATGAGCACACCGTAAATTGTTCCTAAAAATAATACACTGATACAGGCTGCCATGAAAATGGAAAAATCCTGTTTGCTTAGTCGGAAGAGGCGGATACATAAATGAACCTCTACAACGTCCATAAGTGCGGATATCACAATTGCGGTCAGAACCGGAATCGGCAGGTATCCAATGAAGCCTGTGAAAAATAACAGTAGAATTGCCATAGTAATGCCTGCAGTAATGGAAACAACTTGAGAGTGCCCGCCATATTGTTCGTTCATAGATGTCCGGGAAATGCTTCCATTCACCGGGCAGGAACCTACAAATGCAGAGGCAACGTTACCGGCTGCACAGGCTAAGATTTCCTGGCGGTCATTCAGATTGTAACCATTACGGAAAGCAAAATTGTTTTCTGCAAGCAAAGTTTCAGCCATTACGACCAGTGAAATCATCAGCCCACGCCCAACAGCCTGAGTCAGATCTACCTGACTAAAGTCAGGAATGAAAAATGGCGGAAGTCCGGTTCCAACAGAATCAAGCAGTGCCACACCCTTTGCGTCAACATGGAAATACACCGTAGATACTACGCCGGCAGCCATGATAAGAATTGCAATTGGAAATTTTGGAATCCATTTTTTGCATATTCTTATAATAAGTAATGTACCAAGTCCTAATCCGAGAGAAAGCCCGTGGAAATCCTGACCGGCGGCATAAATGTGTTCTGCAAGTTCGATTATTTCACCAGATCCTGCAGAGCTTCCCATAAGTTTCGGAATCTGCATGAAGATAATAGTTAAAGAGATTCCACTGATGAATCCGCCCATAACAGGGGTTGATATAAAGTTTACAATCCGATCGGCTTTTATAATGTAAAAGAAAAGAAGCCACAGACCAGTAAAAAGTGCCAAAATCGGTATATAATTCAACGCAGCTTCAGATCCGGGAACAATCCCAAGAGAAAGCAGCGCACTGCCTGCAAGAGCAGCGGGAGCAGCATCTACACCAAAAATAAATTGTTTTGATGTAGAAAAAATTGCGAATAATAATATAGGAAGAATAGAACCATACAAGCCATAAGCCGGAGGAAGCCCGGCAATCTGTGCATATCCCATGGAAATGGGAATAGATACAGCGGCTATAATGATACCAGAGAAAATGTCCTGTTTTAAATAATCCTTTTTATATTTTTTTAATGTTGATAAAAGCTGTATTTTCATAAGTAAAAGAACCTCCGTCTAGCAATTATAACAGTAAGTAGACAAAAGAACAATATTGGAGACGTAGTGTTTTGTTAAAATGTATGATCGGAAATTGTGATTCGAAATGCATTCTTGAAACTGTAGTTATGATAGAAAGTAAAAAACTGAATTGTGTGAATTGCGCGAATAAAATAAAAAATAAAAATAATATTGACAATTAGAAAAGGACATGGTATATTAATTAAGCTGTTTCGAACGACAGAGATGATCGAAGCGGACAGCGAAAAAGAAAAATAA
>NZ_JAJCNB010000040.1:0-21170 GCF_020560825.1 Dorea sp. 210702-DFI.3.17 | reverse complement strand
ATCTTCAGGGTTGTTGTCTATTATTTAATTATCAAGGTTCTTTTTCTTTGTTGTCTTGCGACAGCTCATTTATATTATCACATTCGCAACCGCTTGTCAACAACTTTTTTAATTTATTTTTTACTGTTTATTTTTGAACATCTCTGTCGTTTTAAACAGCTTATCTAGAATATCATAGTTATCAACTCTTGTCAACAACTTTTTTATTCTTTTTTTGATTCTTAAGAAGTGTTTTCTTGCGAATCAGCTTAGTTATAATATCATCTAGACAACCAGATGTCAATACTTTTATTCATCTTTTTTCATTCTTTTTTTACATCTTTTTCTCATTAATTTTCCATACCTATACTTAGTATTTACATATTCATTACCTACAAAATATAGTGCTTGTTTTTTCGAGATGAGCTATAATTCAAAACATGCTATAAAAGCTCATGTACGATTCTACCTATAATAAATCGGTCCCATAATCTTTGCAAGATTCTCGGCTTTGATGTTCTTTATGAGACTTCCTTCTACATAATATAGACTGATAACTGACTCACATATTTTTCTGCAGATTCTCTCCAGATCACGGACTCCTTCCTCCGGGCATAATGCAATGAGTTCTTCGATTGCATCTTCCTCCAGGTCCACATCTTCTATCTGATACTCTCGAATCAGTTTCGGCCAGATATAACCTTTTACAATTTCTTTCTTATCTACTAATGTATAAGGAGGCAGTTCTACGATATCCAGACGATCCTGCAATATCGGTGACAAAGGTTCCAGGCTATTGGCCGTTGCTATAAAGATTACATTTGACAGATCCAGCGGGAATCCCAGATAGTTATCTACAAATTTTGAGCGGTCACTGTCCAATATATCAAGCAATACATTTTCCGGGCATCCGTGTTCGATAGAACTTCCCATCTTGTCAATTTCATCCAGCAAGATTAGCGGACAAAAGCTTTTTCCATGCACCAATGCATCTACAATTCGTCCAGGCTTTGCATTATTAAACACGGTCTGTGTGCCGCGCAGGAACAATGCATCTGATACTCCGGCCAGAGATATCTTCACGCACGGTCTTCCCATCGCCTTTGCAATGGAAACCGCGATAGACGTCTTTCCTACCCCCGGCGGGCCTGCAAGCAGCATAACAGCTCCGTAATTCTTTCCCAGATATTTCTGACATGCCATATAACGTAATACCTTTTCTTTTACATCTTTCATGGCATAATGTGAATTGTCCAGCATTGTCTTGGCTTCCATGAGTTCAATTTCAGGAACTTTAAATTCAGACTCCCACGGAAGATTCAGTAATGTGGAAATGTATACTTCCTTCATATCTGTCGGATCCATTTCTATTAAGAAATCTTGTATTTCCTCCGGCATTCGTGCAAATACTTCCGGCCGGATTCTTTTCTTCAGGCGGAATTTGAGCTGGTCATGCTTTTCCTTTAATAATTCATCTTTTGTCTTTTCCTGCGAAAATGCATCCACTGTTCCATTGTTTTTCTCTGAGGCAGATACATCCCCATGACTGCCTGCTGCCCCATCCACAACTTTCTCTAATCGAAGCATACGTCCAAGTTCTTTATCGTCCATACCATTTCTCCTCTTCTTTGCTTCTGCTTTTTATAATGAAAATATCCAGTCTTGTTAAGAAAATAGTAACTCATACAAATACAGTTTGCAATTATAAATCTTTAGAAGTGCAAAAAGAGATAATATAGTAGAATATCCAATTTTCTATTATACGAAAAAAAGAGATTTGGAATTTCTTCCAAATCTCTTAGTCACGGAGAAAGAGGGATTTGAACCCTCGCGCCGGTTACCCGACCTACACCCTTAGCAGGGGCGCCTCTTCAGCCTCTTGAGTATTTCTCCAGCAAAAATGATTATACTAGAGGTTCACCCTAATGTCAATCATTTTTTTCAGAATATTTTATTCAATATTGGATGTAATTATTTTTCCTTCCTGGCTTCTATGTTCCTTTGTCATGGAGAAGCCGCGTCCACGTACTTCTCTGACCTCGCTTACAATGACGAAGCTCTCCGGATCAATCTGCTTTACAATGCGCTCCAGCTGGTGTAATTCACGATTAGACACTACAACGAGAAGTACCTGGCGGTCTTCCTGTAAATATCCTCCTTCTGCCCGCAGAATCGTAAGGCCACGGTCCAGATGCCCGATGATTGCCTGACGGATTGGTTCCGGATTGTTACTGATGATCTTGACCTCCATTTTAGAGCCTCCAAAGAGCAATACTTTGTTCAGCACTGTTGTGTAGGTCATGACAAGAATCATTCCATATAACAGCATTTCAGGCGGTATGAGGATAGCCTGACCGAGCAGGATACAGATATCAAAAGCATTCAGGCTTACAGATACCGGTATCTTTAAATATTTATTCAGAATCAGCGGTGGTATATCCATACCTCCGGTGGATGCCCCCATACGAATGACGATTCCGAGACCGATTCCGATTCCAAGTCCGGAAAATAAAGTATTCAGCCACATATCGTCTGTCAGATGCAAGTTTGCAAAAATCTGTCCGAACAGCTCCAGGCAGATTGGGTAAGTAAATGTACTTACAATGGTCGTAAATGCGAATTTCTTTCCGAGAAACAGAAATCCTACGATCAGCATCACAACATTAAATCCTAATACGAACATGGAGACAGATGCTCCTGTTAATTTGTGTACCAGCAGTGCAATTCCTGTCGTTCCTCCGGTCGGCAGTCCTGACGGAAGCAGAAATAATACCGCCACCGCTGCATACATTGCATTTCCTATAATGACTGTCAGCAATGTTATTCCCCGCTGTAACATTGTCTGGTTTTTGTTTTCCACTATCTTTTTCCTCCGAAATCACATACTTCAAGATTCGCGGGCGCATAACAATCAGACCATACTATCCGTCGTTATATTCCGGATACTGCCAATTCCCCTACATAGACAGATGGAGCCATAACACTCGCGCAATCTGGATATGTAGATGTGTAATCGTCTGCCATTCCCTGAATATGCTGAAGCATTTCGAAGAAATTACCTGCAATGGTCACCTGGCAAAATGCATCTTTCTCCTGTCCGTCTTCAATCTTTCTTCCTTTTACAATCAGAGAAAATGTTCCATTCATTACATTGGTTCCGGCAAATACTCCATCTACATCGGTTACAAGAATACCATGCCCCATTTTTTTCTTCAAGTCTAAAATGGACCATTTTTCTTCTTTCTCCCGGTCGTATTCCGGTTTCAGAATTACATTGGTAATTCCAATTCCGACATCGGATTTCGGTGATTCTTTAAATCCATTTCCGGTTGGTTCAATTTTTAATTCTTCTGCCATTTGCCGGTTTACTAATTTTGTTTCAAAAATTCCATCTTTAATCAGATATTTTTCTTTTACCTGAATTCCCTCATCGTCAATCAGACGGCAGATTCTTCCCTTTTTCAAATCCGGGATTTCTTTTAAAGTTACATTTTCCGCTGCAATTCTTTTTCCTTCGAAACCTGCAATTGCGCTTCTGGCATTCTTAATTCGATCTGCATAAAATGCCGGAATATAAGCTTCCAGCAGTTCTGCCATAACAGAATTTTTTAAAATAACAGGATATTTCCCGGACTTGATTGGTTTTGCGCCAATTCCAGCACCGGCTTCTTCTGCCACAGTCAATGCCAGATTTACTGCACCGATATCATGCAGGGATTTTCCATAACGGCAGCCTCTGGCGTATGACACGGATTTTCCTTTTTCGGCTTTCATATCTGCCCGGAGGCTGTGATAGCCGGTTGCATCCATAAGAATATTTTTTCCAGGACCCAGCACATAGATTTCTTCCAGGTATTGTTCGTATCCGAGATTCTCTACAAGATCCGTCTGTGGAAATTCATAAGCCTTTTTCTTGGCTTCCTGAAGTATATCAAGAACTTCTTCATGATCTTCCCATACAAAAGACTCTGCCTGTTGCTGTCCACAGATCATCTTTGAATTTTCAGAGTTATCCACATTTTCAGCGCAGCTTTTCCCAACACTCTTTTCTCCCAGAGCATCTATATTCTCCTGGATCATAGAAATCAGTGACTCACTGTCCGGCAGTGCACTCCAGTAGGATTTTCCTCTTTTTCCATCCCGAACAGCCTCTACAATATAAACTGCATCTTTACTATCCTGCATTTTTACAGACTCCGGCCCTCTCACACTGGTCATTCTGGATGTAGTGTGCACAATCTGATAGGAAATCTGAGTATACCCTGCTTTTTCAAGCGCTTCGGATAGCGTTTTCATTTCTTCTTTTTCTCTGCTATCTAACATATCTCATCTCCTCCTACTGTCATCTCTGATACTTTTACAGTCGGCTGTCCTGCTCCTATATAAATAGCCCCGCTGCCGGCATAACAGAATCCCTGGCCAAGTTCATAATCATTTCCGACCTGTTCGACTTTCTGAAGAATATCTCCACCGGTTCCGATCAAAGTCGCACTGTGAAGTGGAACTGTAATTTCTCCATGTTCAATCAGGAATGTCTCTCCCGTGTTGAAATTGAATTCTCCTGTAATACTGTTTACCGATCCTGCATTAATACTCTTTACATAAATTCCTTTTTCTACAGATGCAATCATTTTTTTCACATCATCAGTTCCCGGTGCAATATAGGTATTGCTCATTCTTGCCACCGGAGCAAAGCGGTAACTTTCACGGCGGCTGCTGCCATTTGCCTGAAGCCCCAGCTTCTTTCCATTCAGCCGGTCCACAAGATAATTCTTCAGGATTCCATCCTCGATCAGTACATTTTTTCTGGTCAGTTCTCCTTCGTCGTCAATCATGCCTGAACCCCAGCCGTCACGGATGCTCCCGTCGTCAATCAGCGTTACTTTTGATGATGCTACTTTTTTTCCAAGTTTTCCTGAAAATTCACTTCCGTTATCCGAAACGGAGGTTGCTTCCAGTGAATGACCGCACGCCTCGTGAAAAAACAGTCCTCCAAAACCATTTGCTATAATGACCGGCATTTTCCCTGTCGGACAAGGTTTTGCGCCAAGACGGCGGATAGCATTTTTTGCAACTTTTCCGGCACAGGCTTCAACATTTACCTGCTCCAGGAACTCATATCCTCCCATCGCACCCGGTCCATAATAACTGCTCTGCACATCCTGATTGTTTCTTGCAACTGCCTCAATATATAAACGGGTCTTCATGCGATGGTCTTCCGTGTAAAGTCCTTCTGAATTTGCAATTTGCACGTGCTGATCCATATCGAGATATTTCAAATACATCTGGGAAATCTTGCTGTCGTAAGCAAGCCCTGCCCTGTCGCATCTTTCCATAAGTTTTATCTTATCTTTGACAGTGGCATTCTGAAAATATTCTGTTCTGCTGTCATATATTTTCTGATTTACCAGAGTGTGCTTCCAGTCCGGTCTTACCGGATTTCCTGCTTTCCAGTTTTCTTTTAACAGACGGAAAAGATTCTCTTCCCTCTCATCTTCTGTGTAGAGATACGCACACCGGGTTCCGGAAAATATACGGATTCCGACGCCCGATTCGATTCCTGCCAGTGCCTCTGACATATTTCCACCTGTCATGGCAAGCTGATCTCGTCTTGTATGTTCTGCAAACACTTCTGCAAAATCTCCACCATGAGACATGATATAGTCTATGATCTTATCTGTCATATTCTGACTGAGCATGTCTTTTCCTCCTTTTTATACGTTACATTCAGATCTCTTTGACAAGGTCTGTTTAAAATAAATTTATTTTTTTCCGTCATTATCAAACAAATGACATGCAACAAAATGATTCGGCTCTACCTCTCGGAATTCCGGTACTTCTTTTGCGCAGCGTTCAGTCGCATATTTGCATCTGGTACGGAATTTGCAGCCAGACGGCGGATTCAGGGGACTTGGTACCTCTCCTTCCAGTTTTGTTCTCTCTTTCTGACTCTCATAATCCGGATCTGCCTCCGGAATTGCAGAAATCAGGGCCTGCGTATATGGATGCTTCGGAGAAGAATACAGTACTTCATTACTTGCCAGTTCCACAAAAGATCCAAGATACATGACTCCGACTCTGTCAGAAATATGTTTTACCATAGACAGATCATGGGAAATAAACAGATAGGTCAGTCCCATCTCTTTCTGCAATTTGATCAGCAAATTGACAACCTGTGCCTGGATGGATACGTCCAGCGCAGAGATTGGTTCATCACACATTATAAACTTTGGTTCAACAGCCAATGCGCGGGCAATTCCGACACGTTGTCTCTGTCCTCCGGAGAGCTCATGTGCAAAACGGTTGGCATACTCTGCATTCAGACCTACTTTATTTAACAGATCTGCGACCCTTTCATCCATTTCTTTCTGAGAAATTTTCAAATGTACATGCATGCCTTCACTGATGATTTCTCCGATCGTCATACGCGGATCCAAAGATGCATAGGGATCCTGGAAAATGACCTGGACATCTTTTTTGAATGACAGAAGGCTCTTTCCGTGAAGCTTGGATACATCCTTTCCCTCGAACAGAATCTTTCCTTTTGTCGGCTCATACAGCTTAATAATGGTTCTTCCACAAGTTGTCTTTCCACAGCCGGATTCCCCGACAAGACCAACTGTCTCTCCTTTGCGGATCTTCAGATTGATCCCGTCTACAGCTTTTACGACCTGTTTCTTCCCTGCCGGGAAATATTTACAGAGGTCCTCTATTTCAAAGATATAATTATTCTGATCCATTATTTTGCCTCCTTATCATAGAAGGATTTTACCTTCGGTGCTTTTGGATGCTGCAGCCAGCATGACACCTTATGTGTATCACTTAAAGATGTCTCCATCGGATTTCTCTCTTTACAGATTCCCATACAATATTCACATCTGGATGCGAACGGACACTCATGCAGCGGAAGCAGGAGATCCGGAGGAGTCCCTTTTAATGCATACAGTTCTTCCTTTGACTCATTGGTAACTTTCGGGACAGAGCTTAATAGCGCCCATGTATACGGATGCTTACTTTCGTAGAAAATCTCTCTTGCAGTTCCTCTTTCTACGACTTGTCCTGCATACATGACCTGAATACGGTCTGCAAAATTTGCTACGACTCCAAGATCGTGTGTAACAAGAATGATCGCTGTGTTCATCTTTTCTTTCAATTCACGCATCAAATCCATAATCTGTGCCTGGATGGTAACATCGAGGGCTGTCGTCGGTTCATCTGCAATCAATATCTTCGGATTACATGCCAGTGCAATGGCAATCATGACACGCTGTCTCATGCCACCGGATAATTCGTGCGGATAATTATCAATTCTTGATTCCGAGCTTGGGATTTTTACCATTTCCAGCATGTGGATTGCTTCTTTTTTTGCTTCTGCCTTATTCATACCGCAGTGAATGATCAGACTTTCCATGATCTGCTTTCCGATACTCATTGTCGGATTCAGGGAAGTCATCGGATCCTGAAAGATCATACTAATCTCATCCCCACGGAACTTATATAATTCTTTATCCGTCATTTTCATGACATCTTTTCCGTTACAGACAATCTTTGACTCCGGCTTAATCTCTGCGAACGGCGGCTTCAGAAGACGCATGACCGCTTTAGCAGTTACTGTCTTTCCACAACCGGACTCTCCTACGAATGCGAGAGTCTCACCTTTTTTCAATTCAAAGCTGACACCACGGACAGCCTTGACTTCTCCTGCATAAGTCTGAAAGGAGACATGCAGATTATCCACTTCTAATACTTTTTCATTTTCCATCTTCATCGACCTCCAGACTATTTTCTAAGTTTCGGATCCAGTGCATCACGAAGTCCGTCACCAAGCAATGTAAAGCTAAGCATTGTAAGTGCAATCATAATTGCAGGGAACAAAAGCTGTGTCGGATAGAACATAAAATTCTGCTGTGCCGCGGAAGCAAGTGCTCCCCAGCTCGTCTGTGGCGGCTGGATTCCAAGTCCTACATAACTTAAGAATGCCTCTGAGAAAATATATCCCGGAATGTCAAATGTGATGGCTACAATGATCATTCCCAGTGTATTTGGAATCATATGCTTGATAATAATCTTCATCGGTGATACGCCGAGTGCATTTGCCGCAAGAACAAATTCCTGTGATTTTAACTGAAGCATCTGGCCACGCACCAGTCTGGCGATTCCGCACCAGCCGGTCAGCGTCAGTGCAATCAGCATTGTTCCAAGGCTCTTGCTGTCTGTCACTACGGAAATCAGGATAACAATCAGAAGATACGGAATACTTAAAAGAACTTCTACGATACGCATCATGATATCGTCCACAATTCCTCCGAAGTATGCTGCAATACCTCCATAGATACTTCCGATCAGACTGGCTACAAGCGCTCCTGTAATACCGATTAGAAGAGAGACACGTCCTGCCTGCCACACTCTGGCGAACAGATCTCGTCCAAGATCATCGGTTCCGAACCAGTGAGCTGCACTTGGTCCCTGGTTGATTGCATTTGCGTCAATCTTCTCATATCCGTATCCGCTGATAGCAGGTCCGAAAATAATGAAGAATATAAGAACGAGAAGAATGATACCTGCCACAAGGGCTACTTTATTTTCTTTAAATCTTCTCCATGCATCCGCCCAATATCCAATTCTCGGACGAACCGGGACCTCTGCATCTTTTTCCAGTCCGATAATCTGAAATTTTTCATCAGGAATATTTTCTGTCATATCAAATGTATTCTGGTTTTCCATCATGTACCTTCCTCCTAATCAACCCGGATTCTAGGATCCAGCACTGTATATGCAATGTCTACGATCAGCTGTACAAATACAAATAAAAATGCTGCAAATACAGTTGTTCCTATAATCATCGTATAATCTCGGTCATTAATTGAATTGATATAATAAAATCCGAGTCCCGGAATTCCAAATATTTTTTCTACAACAAATGATCCTGTAAAAATTCCTGATACCTGACCTACCAGAAGTGTCATACATGGAAGAAAAGCATTTTTCATAACATGTTTGCGGATGACATTAAATCTGCTGACTCCTTTTGCCTCTGCTGTCAGAATGTAATCCTGATTCATTACATCAAGCATATTGGATTTTACATATCGTGCATATGTTGCAATGGTTCCGAAACTTAATACTACCGTCGGAAGTATTACATTTTTCCAGCTTCCCCATCCGGTTGTTGGCAGCACTCCCAGCTGTACACAGAATACGAACTGCAGGAGCGATGCCAGTACGAAGACTGGAACCGTAATACCCAGAATCGCTATGAACATGACTATGTAATCGGGCCACTTGTTTTTGTGCAGCGCCGCCACAATTCCAAGAATAACACCGATAAAGATTCCAATAATCAGAGCCAGACCTCCCGGAGTTGCGGATACTCTCGAATTCTCAAGTAATGTATCCGTAATATAGGTTCCAGGGTATTTCAGTGATTCTCCGAGATCACCTTTTGTTATCAGATTCTTCATGAAAATTCCGTATTGCTCTGTTGTGGACTTGTCCAGCCCGTATTTTGCATAATAATTTGCTTTCGTCTGTTCTGGAAGATTTCTTGCCATGTGAGCCAGTGGATCTCCCGGAATGCTGTGCATCATATAGAATGTGGCCGTAATGATAATTACGAGTGTAATGAGCATATAGCCGATTCTTTTTACAAGAAATTTTTTCATATTATCCGCTCCTGT
Source organism: Dorea sp. 210702-DFI.3.17 (assembly GCF_020560825.1). Classification (NCBI taxonomy): domain Bacteria; kingdom Bacillati; phylum Bacillota; class Clostridia; order Lachnospirales; family Lachnospiraceae; genus Dorea; species Dorea sp. 210702-DFI.3.17. The sequence continues at coordinate 11,514 of NZ_JAJCNB010000040.1, read as the reverse complement.
TAAAAATGCCGCCGCTCCATTCTCTTAAGCGGCGGCATAATTTTTACTTGTTATCTAAACCTTATGATTCTGAACTTATTATCTTGAACTTGTATCAACATATTTCAGTCCACTTGTAGAACTTGCCATCTTATTGTAACCTTTTACATATTTGTAATAATAAGAATGTGTGCACTCATTTACATTCGGGCTGATTACACAATCCTGTGCAAGAAGGATATCTTCAGCCTGTTTGTAAAGGTCAACTCTTGTCTTTTCATCCATTTCTTTTCTTGCCTGTGCAAGGAGGCTGTCATACTGCTCATTCTGCCAGAATACAGGAACCATGTTAGATCCGCCTGCAAAGACTTCCAGCATTGCCATAGGATCATCATAATCTGTTCCCCATGTCATCATACCCATCTGGTATTCGCCGTTATTGGTCTTGCTCTGGAATGTTCCCCACTCATTAAAGTCAAGCTCTACTTTGACTCCAAGAGTTTTCTCCCACATCTGCTGGCAATATGCTGCATAGTTTCTTGTCCACTCAGTTGTACCACTTAATGTATAAGTAATATCCAGTGTAGATGGATCACTTCCGAGTCCTAATTCCTGCATACCTTTCAGAAGCAGTTCTTTCAGATCATCTTTGATTTCTTTCAGAGGCTCACCTGCCTGATCACGATACTCACCAAGCTCTCCAGTTGATACAGAGTAAGGAATCCATCCATACATTGGTTTATGAATGTCATTGTAAATGACAGAGCACATATCTTCACGGTTTACTGCCATTGTAAAGGCTTTTCTGATATTTACATTGCTAAACAAAGCATCTTTGCAGTTGAAGAAGTCGAATCTTACTGTCGGAATCGGTGCTTCTACAACATCAACATTATCTTTCTTATCAAATCTTCCGATCCATTCTTTATCAGCACAGGCGATATAATCCAGTGATCCACTGTCAAATTAATTAAATCTTGCTGTCTGATCTGTCACGATCTGATAATCTACCTTGTCTAATTTTACAGAATCTTTATCCCAGTAATTTTCGTTCTTTGCTAATTCAATCTTGGAGTTACGTTTCCAGTTCGTTATCTTGAAAGGTCCGCAGCCAACCATAGACTCTGCATTGGCTCCATAGCTCTCTCCATATTTCTCTACCAGATCCTGACGTACAGGAAGCATAGCTCTTGTATCTGTCAGTGACAGGAAATATGGTACCGGATACTCTAATGTAATCTCAAGTGTCTTATCATCAACTGCTTTTACACCAAGTTCTGAAACATCTTTTTCACCATTGTAGATTGCTTCACCGTTTTTAATACATGTGATGTAAAATGCATTCGGTGATCCGGCATTTGGATCCAGTGTCTGCTTCATTCCGTATACATAATCTTCTGCTTTCACCGGCTCTCCGTCTGACCATTTATTATCACGAAGATGGAATGTCCAGACTGTGCCGTCATCATTGGACTCCCAGGATTCTGCTCCGGCGCCTTTACGCTCCTGCTTGTCTCCATCTTCTTCCAGACGTGTCAGGGGTTCCATAATGTTTCTCAGGATTCCCATACTGTAGGTATCGTTTCCTTTGATTGGATCCATAGTAGTTGGATCTGTGTCCAGATACGTATTATAATACGTTCCGTCTGCTGACTTTTTGTCGCTTCCACCTCCACAGGCTGTCAGTGAAAATATCATGACTCCTGCAAGCAGTGCGCTCAAAATTCTCTTTTTCATAGATTACCCTCCTTTATTCGTCGTATCTATTAGATTTGTCTATATTATATCAAATACTTTAATTTAGGTCTATATTTTCACATTAAAAAGTGGTGCTATACTACATTTTCAGTAATATTGCACCACTTTTCTTTTACTTTCGCTTTATTTTCACTTTATTTTCAGTCTATTTTACTAATCCGTTATTATTCTTTAATTATTTTTTTATTATATATTTAATTATCATTAAGTTCCGTCTTTCCCTGTTTCAGCTTGATAGCCGAAGTGAGGAGATTCAACATCAGCATCGGTGCTGTCAGTGTATTCAAAAAAACTCTTGTCATCGTCGGTGCTGTCAGTGTAATATCTGCACACTGTGCGACTGCAGTATCCGGGCGGTCTGTGATAGCCAGTATCTTTGCCTTCTGTAGTCTGGCCCGCTCTGTTACCTTTGTCGTCATAAAGTAATAGTCCGGAAATGAAATCGGTATAATCAATGACTCTTCTGTTAGAGCATTCAGCATTCCATAAACATCATCATTCAATTCCGTATTTACAGTGATTCCAAGAATTTCACAGGAAGAAAGTCTGTTTTTCATATATTCTGCCATAGTCCAGGAAATGCCTCTTCCGCAGATAAAAATCTGTTTACTGTTCAAAATCAGATCTGCCGCTTCAAAATATTTCTTCAAGTCAATATTGGTCCAATAATCCGTAATGGCTTTGACCTCTTCCTCTCCAATCTCCACCAGAACCTTTTCCCGGTTATCATGTTCGTATTTTGGAACCTTCTCCGTATAGACACTTCTGTCATCCAGAACATCTGTCTTCTGCTTCTGAATAATTGCCTTTCGGAATTCATATTTGATCTGCGTAAAGCCTTCATAGCCAAGGGATGCACATGTATTGAGTATCGTAATCTCTGTCACTCCGATGTCCTGACTCAGCTCTTTTAATGTAACATATGCCATCTCATCTGGATGATCAGCCATATACTTTGCTACCATATACTGCTTTCTTGTAAGTTCCGTACTTCTCTTTTTAATATTTTCAATAATATCCATTGGCTCTTCTCACTTTCCGGCAAACCTCATTGGTTTTCTATAATTATAACTTATACTTATAGCAGAGCGCAACCATATTACTATAAACTCATTTAAAATTTACTATAATTTATTTTTCCCATGTAGTCTTGTAACGCTTTACCGTAATGAATTATGTTTTTTTTCCAGCCTCTCGCCTACAATCCGAAGCAGCACTGCTGCCACAATCAGACATACCGCCGCTATCTTTCCAACCGGCTCTGCCACAATCGCCAGAAGGCTTCCAAGTACCGGCATGGAAAATACGACCTTTCCGATCAGCCGGTCATAATCTACCGGTGTCACATCTTCTTTTTCGTTGGCATCACCTTTCGTGATGAACTCACCGGAAACGACCTGATTCTTTACGACACGGTGGGTAATAATCGCCCCGGTATCTGTGTCACTGTAAAATGCAATGACTTCGTCTTTGTTAATCTCAGAAGCTTCTGTGCTTTTTACATAGACAATACTTCCTGTCGGAATTGCCGGCTCCATACTTCCACTGACTACGGTATAGATCTGACACCCAAATAATCTTGGTATTGTAAGAGGCACACACAGGAGGATTACTGCTACCAGCAGTAATCCTCCTGTTATATTGCATATCGCTGCCCCTTTGGATTTTTTGTTCAGCTCTTTTTTATTCTTCACGTTTCTTTTTATCCTTTTTCTTCATCATAATCAGAAGTGTAATCAACGCTGCAATCGCTGCCACTGCAATTGCAATCAGAACATACATCATTCCCGCCGGACGGCTCTTGGCTTTCTTCAGATTTTTATTGGCAAGCGGTGTCTTCTCATCATCCAGATTGATTTCGTCTTTTGGAGTCTCAGAATCTGAGGAAGTCACCGTGTCTGTCTGATTCTGTGTACTGTCTGTGGCTGTTGTTGATGTCGTACCATTTGTGTTGCCCGTTGTAGTTCCTGCCGCTGTTCCGGTATCAGTTGTATTTCCTGTTGTTCCGTTTGTATTGTTGGCATTTCCGCCATTATTCGCATCATTCGGCGTATTGGAATCTCCATTGCCAGTATTATTACCTCCATTATTGCCGTTATTACCGTTATTCTGGGCAATCTTCTGGTAGGTAAATGTCAGTACATTTTCCGCTGTATTACTGCTAAGTGTCTTAGACAGATTGTATGCCTGAGGACGATATCCGTCCACATAGCGGAATGCTACGACCGCCTTATCACCTACGACACCGTAAAATGTCTCACTTGGTAAGAGATCCTTGCCATTCTGATCCTGATAATTCACTGTGTATGTTGTCATATTGCCTTTGATTCCGTAAGCAATCACATATTCTCTGTCACTCTCGACTTTAAATGCCGGGTTGCTGACTGTATTATTATCTTTACCGCTCTCACGGACACCTCTGACATAGTATTTATCCGCATCCTTCAAACTGACAGACGGAATATACTGTCCCAATGATACTACATCTCCATATTTGAGTCCAGTAATTTTGATTTCATCGCTTCCGTCAGAAAATGTTCCTTCTTTTCCGGAATATAAAGTCACGGTGTAGGTGTACTCCGCTTCATTTCCGCCTTTTTCGGCCCAGACAGTCTGCAATCCCGTCTGTGCTGCCGTCATGGCTATCATGCACACGGTCAGGAGTCCGGTTTTTAACATCTTACGAAGTTTCATTAGTCTCTCCCCCTTCTGCGTGCTCTTCTTTCTTCTGCTTTTCTGCGCTGGCGGATATTATGGATCGCGGTTCCGGCGCATACAAGTCCGGCAACTAATGCCAGAATAGAAAACAGTAAAATCTGGCTGTTATCGCCTGTCTTTACAGTCTTTGTTCTGGTTGATGAATTCGGTGAATCCGGATTATTGCTGTCAGATGGCGGATTGGAGCTTTCATCTGCCAGTTCTACTGCAAAGTTCATCTGTAATTTTGCAAGTGTATCCTGATAAGCATTGCCCTGCGTCTCACCTTCCAGTTTGACTTTCAGGGTAATCTCTCCGGACTCTCCTGCTTTCAGTCGATCCAGATAAAAATAATCCTTCAGGGAGTTGGTCGCCTGGTGCAGACCTTCTCCACTTGCATTCTTTGTCTCACCGCCGACCTCTTCACTGCTATACAGCACATCTTTTGTTCCGTCCGGTCCGATGTAAGTCAGAATATAGGAATAAGCACCACCTTCTGCAACACTCTGGGTATCCTCCAGACTCTTTAAGACCTCATTGGTCATATACCAGTCTGTTGCCTTGCTGTACTCATTTTTCAGTGACAGGTGAAGATCTACCGTGTCTCCCGGCTCAAGCTTGTATATCTCATCATCAATATCTGTATTTTTAAATGTGCTGGTCATCTTCTTCCCGTCAAAGGAAACCTTCCAGCCATCTCCACCGGTAAAGTCTTCTGCATGTGCCGTCACTGGCGTGATTGCCAGAAGCAGCGCAAGTACCGGCGCAAGCCATTTCATTTTCATGTCCTATCTCCTCCTCATTGCTACTTAAGACTGATGGAACCGTCTCCTGCTACATTCACATCCACACCCCACGCGCTCTTGATTGCATCTGCGGCGTTGTGTGTCTGAACGGCATCGACTTCTGCTTCCAGATTGAACTTCACACCGTCATAGTTAAATGAAGTTGTTGTCTTTGTCACACCATCGGTTGTCTCTGTATTTTTTGTTACCTTTGTACCAATCGAAGGATCTATGGTCAGTGTATCGGAAAGTGCTGCTGTAGATTCGCCCACCTTCAGGATATTTGGCCAGTACAGAACCGTACGCTCTTCGGTAGAAGCTGCCTCGTCAATGATCCAGCCGTTCTGTGTCAGATTTAAAATAATCAGAGATGGGGAAAGGCTTGTCTCCTTGCTTCCATCCTTTTTCGTCCAGTTCTTATATACGCGGACTCTGACGTACTCGTCAATATTTCCACTGTTCTTTACGGACAGTTCTTCTTTGTATGCACGTCCAAGCTGAAGCTTTCCGTCGGATTCCTCCAGCATATCACCGAGGAGCTCGCCTTCTGTTGTATTCCACTTATCTCCGCTTCCCGTGTAATCGCGGCTGCTGATATCCTTTGTGCCCTGTGCGGATGTCTCCTCCAGTGTCACACCGATATCTTTCATCTCTACCTGTGCCGTGTAGTTCTCACTAAAATATGTCAGCGCCGCTCTTGTACTTCCGATTCCGCTTGCCAGCAGCAGAACAACCGCTGCTCCTGCAAGAACTGTCGTTGTTTTCTTACTTCTCATGATCCGTCTGAATTTCTTTTTCATTATCTGGCTGCCTCCTCTCTATTTGCAGGATCTGCAACCCCGATATCGGTCTTCGTATCAACCTTTGCATTCCAGTCTGCATACGGTGTACCGTCTTCCTTGTACTGAACCGGTGTGCACTCCTGGACTACGATGACATTGAAGCTGTCCTTATAATCTTCCGGAAGATTGATCTTTGCCTGCAGGACTTCACTTGTACCGCCTGCCGGAAGAATATCTTTGTAATACCAGTATCCGTCATCACTCTTCGTCCAGAAAGCATTTCCCTTCTCATCCACTGCTCCGGAATACTCGATATCCAGCTGACTTCCGCAGAATACTTTCACCCGGACATAACAGTCCGTCTCACCGGTATTGGAAATCTTGATTTCTTTTGTCATATTCTTGACGTCTTCCTGAATCTCGGTCTGTGATCCAAGTGTAATCTCATATCCGCCCTTCGCTTTTACATAAGTTGTAAAATATGCCATGGCGCTCTGCACAGATACGCTCCCGGCCAGAACTATGGCCGCTGCTCCGAGCCAGAATGTTTTATTTTTTATATATTTGCCTTTCATCTCCGGCCCTCCTTACTACTGTGCTTCGGTGTTGTCTTTCTGCTGTGACCACTGCCATCCGTCGTCTTCGCTGTATTCAAAATGGTTGGTCACTCCGTATCCCGGCTTCAGCTCATTGTTGTATGTATTGCTGAAATCAGCTTCGATCGTCTCATCTGCCACGACTGTTCCGGTCTGTGTCTCATCCGATGTCAGCTTGTAGCTTGCTCCACTGTAGACCTCTGTGATCGTAAGCTCGGCTCCCGCCGGAATCTTGTCTAACACTGCTTCCTTCGTACCTGCCCCGTCAAATGTTGTGGATGCCACATTGCTGTATACTACATTGCCGTCTTTATCTTTTCCTTCCACACTGAATACAAAGGTCGCTTCTTTCAGAGAGGAATTGAACTCTTGTAATGTTTTTACGATTTTCAGGCTTCCGTAACGGTTCTCACGCTCCGGCTTCAGTCCGGTTGTCACATCGTAGATCCATGCATCATCCTTTGCATCCCCTGACTGATAATACAGATTATCCGGAAGAGAAATGATGTATGGATTGAACTTATAAGTATAATTCTCTGTATCTGTATCGGCGGCTTCCACAAGATAGAGTCCGTGAGAAAGAGTTTTCAACATTCCAGAGCCGTTTTCCACATTGAATTCCCCGTCAGCATCCAGCTGCTTGTCCTCCACTATCTTTTCGGCATCCTTAGCTGTCTTCTGCCAGTCCTCTTCTCCCGGAGTGACATCTTCCACTTTCAGATCTGCAAAATCTTTCGTTGATGTAAATGCTCCCGTCTGTGCCATATCTGCAATCTTATATACTTTTACGTCAATAGAAGCATTTTTTAAATCTTCCCCATAATCCGCGGTATCTTCGACCTGGACAGTCAAAGAACAATCTCTGTCCGCTTCAATGGCATTTGCCGCATACAATGACGGTATCTTGACTCCGGCAACAAGCAATGCCACCGCGGCTATTCCCGCCAGATATTTCTTATTTGCCTTCATTTTTCTCATTCTTTTCCCTCCTTGGGTGACTGTTATGTCTTCTCTTCACCATTTTAAATGTGGTAAAGCACAATAGCAATATTGCAACAACGAGCAATGCATATAACATGTAGTATTCCTGAATGGACTGGAGCATTGTCTCATCACTGACTTTCTCATCATCCTCGCCGTGATACTCGGTGCGGACGCCGCGCACAAGATATCTGTGGCTGTTGATTCCATATGGGGTACAGGTAAATAATGTCACATAATCCTGTCCTTCCACATTCTGCATGGCACTCGTCAGCGTCTCTGTATCATTCTTATCCACCATCGGCATGATCTGATCTACCTGATATGCCAGCGTCTGGTCTAACACATGAATGTAGAATTTATCTCCGACCTTCATCTTATCCAGGTCGCTGAACAGCTTCGCACTTGGCAGTCCGCGGTGCGCCGCAATGACGCTGTGATTGCCTTCTCCTCCGATTGGAAGCTTTGTCCCGGATAAATGTCCGGCTGCAATCTGAAGGACTCCGTCGGATGTGCCGTGATAGATTGGCAGCTTCTGCTTGATCTTCGGCACGGAAATGTATCCCATCAGTCCGTTGTCACTGAGATTCAGTACGGACCAGTACGGCGTATTTCTCAGATTCTTTTCTTCCTGTGAAAATGCATCTCCATCGAAAGTGTTCTGTGTAATTGTCGCATTATATTCTTCTGCCGCAGCCCATGCCGCTGAAAAATCTTCCTCCGACATGTTCTCTACCTGATCTTCATAACTGGCGATTGCCCGGCTCTGATGGTATTTGTTCCACTGATCCGAGATTGTAGGATAGGCAAAGATTCCAAGTCCTACAAGAAATACCAGCCCGATCAGAAGATTCGGCAGTATCTTCTTAAACTTCTTCATGTTTCTTTCCCACTATCGTCCCTTTTCTACGTTTTACTGCCCACATGACAAATGAAATCACTATCATGATGACGGTAATCGTAATGGTTGTCGCAACTGCCACCACATTTGGCTCGATCTGGTAAGCATCCGCCGGAACATAAGCATTTGCACTTCCATCCACTCTCACACCGCGGACAAGGAGACGATGGGTATTGATTCCATAAGGAGTACAGGTCATAAGTGTACAGTAATCCTTCTCCGGATCCACCTGTAAGTCATCCAGGTCGCCCGGCTCTACAATGTGGATCTGATCCACCTGATAAGTCAGTACACGGTTCAGTACTGTAATCTGAAATGTATCTCCTTCCTCCATCTCGTCCAGATTCGAGAAAAGCTTTGCGGACGGAAGACCACGATGCGCAGACAGAACGGTATGCGTTCCGACACCGCCCACCGGAAAACTGGAACCTTCCAGATGTCCGACACCAATCTGCAGTACACCTTCCGATGTGCCGTGATAAATTGGCAGTTCTGTTTTAATTCTATCAATGGTGACGTACCCGATAATTCCGGTTCCGGATACATTTAAAATGTCATCGTATCCCGGAATCTCTCCATAGTTTTCAAAAGGATGATCGATCTTGTTCAGTTCTTCGTTATAATCATCCGCTTCCTGGAACATTCTCTTGTAATCCTGCTTGGACATCTTCTGCACATCATTGTTGTAAGAAGCTACTGCCCTGGACTGCACTCTTGAATTCCAGTAATTACTAAATGACGGATACAGCATCACGGAGAGCCCTATGAGAAAAATAATGGCTAAAATTATGTTTGATCTATTCTTCTTCATACCGTTCTCCCTAAAGCTGTATATTTATTTCTGAGTTCATCCCAGATAAGTCCTTTCTTAACACCTGTAGCAGTGCACCGGAGGACGGCGCACTGCCTCAGATATATAAATTATTTGTTTAATTTCTTCTGACTTCTGTAATCAGATCTATTTGTCAGTACGTTTCTTGGAAACAAGAAGCACACCGGCACCGATCATAAGGATACCACCGATTACATAGAAGATTGTAGTACCGATACCACCAGTGGATGGAAGGATAGAACCACTTACGTTTACTACATCAGTTGATGCAGAACCATTTGTAAGATTTACTGTAAATACTGCTCCTTCTCCTTCACTGATTTTCTTTCCGGTTGCATCTTTAATAATCAGGCCAGTTAAATTCGGAGCATCTGTAGACTTAACTCCATTTTCATCTAATGTTGCTTCATATGTAGCTTCTACTGTAAATTCAATATCATCTGCTTTGTTATATCCTGCTGGAACAGTTGTCTCAACAAGTTTGTATTTACCTGCATCAAGACGATTGAATTCAAATGTAGTCTGTGGATTTTCATCTGTTCCTTTATTCTCTTCTCCTACAGCAACATATTTGTTTGCTTTTTTATCAAACTTGTAAAGTGTAAATCCTGCGCCTTCAAGATCATGTCCATCTTTGTCTACTTTATTAGCTACTAATTTGTATGTAAATACAATTACCTGATCCTCTGGAGTTTTTCCAGTTCCGTCACCGTTCGGATTATTAGAGAATGTCAGATCAACTTTATTCGGGTTTCCTGTATCGCCGATTACTGCTTTTTCATTTAATCTTGCTGTATACTCAACAACAATTTTGCTGGCTGCTGTTACTCCTTTAATTCCATTTACATTAGTACAGCTTACTGTAAATGTATTCTTTTCTTCATCAACGTTACTGATTGTAAATGAGCTTGTTATCTCTCTTCTATCTTCTTCTTTATTTACTAAATATACTTTTACATCATCATTACGTGTAAGACCTGCTGATAAAGTATCTGTAAATGTGTAAGAATATGTAGAATAATCTGCAAGTGTGCTTGGCATTGTTCCTGTTAACTGGAATGGTACATTGTCACCGATATCATAATCTGCTGCATCCTGCCAGTATGTTACACTTCCTGTTGTATCATTTGTTTCTTTTACTTTTTTCTCTACTGTTGGTACAGAAGATTTTGGTCTTACTTCTTTGTTTCCTAAAAGCTGTACAATGAATTTTGTCTGCGCATCAGTTCCGGAAACTGTAGTTGCATCTTTTACAAAATAGTATCCTGCTGCTAATCCAGAAATAGTATATTTTTTAGCTGACTCATTATAATTTGAAGTACCTGTTGCAGTTTCATTAATATGGTTTGCTACAATTTTTGCAAATGCATCTAACTTTGTAGAATTATTGTCAAATTTAGCTAATTTTTCTGCTACACTCTTGGCATCTGTGCAATTTTCAAAGTCACTTTTTAAGTTATCGTTTGTTTTCAGTTCAGTAAGCAGTGCTTCTCCATTAACGCCTGTGCCCCACTGTACATTAGATAATGTATTCTTAGATAAATCTCCTGCAAATACCTGGTAAGCTTCATATGTATGTCCTGATTTTTCATTATAAATTGTCAATGTGTAAGTTGGTGCCTCATCGGCAAATACTGTGACTCCCATTGCAACTATCATAGCAACTGAGAGTACTAATGATAAAAGTTTCTTCATCTTTTTCATTTGTTTTTCTCCTTTACCTTTAATATTTTACTTTGTGAGTTTGTTGTTACATTTTATATCGGATATCTTCTGGCTTATTATTGCCGGAAAGCGAGGCTTAGTTCGTCCCCCTTTCCCGCTTACGCCTCATCTGATATCCATAAAGCAGTGCTGCCAGACACATAAGTGCCGCGCCTACTGCAAAGTAACCGGTGGTTCCTGTTCCTCCCGTTGACGGAAGTTCATAACCTGACGATTTGTTTTGAACAACGATTGATATCTGATTTGAATCATAATATTTGAATGTATATTTGTTTACACTCTGCAAATCGCCTTTTTGTCCTATACCATTGAATTCTGTTCCGTTTGTATCTGTTTCAACAATTGTATATGTCTGACCATTTACAAATACCGGTGTGCCATCAGATTTCTTGATGTCACTTAACAGAATTGCCTGTCCCTGATAAATCCCGATTGAACAAAATCGCTGCGCGATGGCCTGCCAAGGCTGTGGCGCAGT
>NZ_JAJCNB010000004.1:0-108045 GCF_020560825.1 Dorea sp. 210702-DFI.3.17 | reverse complement strand
TCGACAGCAAAACATCTTCATTCAACCTGCCCTCTGCTGAAAATTTGCGGATTTTGATTGCCTGTGCATGACTTGGAGTGCAATCTTCCGATTCCATGGTATCGTACAATATCTCCTGTTCTTCTTTCGGCAAATAAGACAGCTCTACCGCCGGACGCATGGCAATTTTCTTGTTATCGACCATTTCAAGGATTTCCGGGATAAGTTCTGTAAGGCGGATATATCTTTGAATCTGACTTCTGCTTTCTCCTACCTGCTCTCCTAGAACTTCTACGGAATATTTTCCTGACTTCTGCCCCAATGGGGTAGAAGTTAAATCCGTTCTCTGTCCTTGTCGCTTCATGGCTTCCAATTTCATTTTATAAGCAAATGCTTTCTCTGACGGTAATATTTCTTCCCTTTGAAGGTTACTGTCAACCATGACAATAACTGCTTCGTCATCACTGAGATTCCTTACTATACAAGGCATATTCTCAAATCCTGCCAGTTCACTCGCCATTTTTCTACGGTGTCCAGAAATCATTTCATACCCGCCTGTTGGCTTCTCTCTGACAAGAGCAGGAACTAATACACCATGTTCTCGAACACTCTCGATAGTTTCCACCATTTTAGCGTCCATTTTTACTTTAAACGGGTGGTCCGGAAAATCACTGATGTCATACACCGAAATATTTTTTACATACTCCTGATTCTTCTGGTCTCTTTCTTCCTGCGTTGTAAAAAGGTCATCGGCTGAGGGAAGATTCATATTTATTTCTCTGCTTTTCGCCACACTGAATCACCTCCCTCGTAAATTCTTCATACGCCTTTGCAACAGTTCCATTCTTGTCATACTCATAAATGCTCTGTCCTGCTGCACTGCTTTCTGCTGCTGTGATAGCCACTGGAATAACAGTTTTGAAAATCCTAATATGCTTTCCATAATTCTCTCTAAGGCTATCCTCCGTTGTCTTTGCAAGTTTTGTCCGCATATCCGCAAGTGTCAGCAATACTCCATCAATCTTCAGGTTGGGATTTAGCTGTCTTTGTACCTTTCCGATTGTTTTCATTAACTGCGTCATGCCCTTTAGTGGAAGATAATGAGCCTGCACCGGAACAATTACGCTGTCTGCGGCAGCCAATGCATTGATGGTCAACATTCCCAAACTAGGCATACAATCAATTAAGATATAATCGTAATCTTTTTTCAAATCTGCCAGATACAGCTTTAGTGTCTGCTCTCTGCTCATGGCATTTACCAGTGATATTTCCATGCCCGATAATTCAATATTAGTTGGAATAATGTCTACCCCTTCTTCATGGTGCAAAATACCTTCATTATACACAAACGGTTCGTCTTGTAATATCTTCTTCATTTGTGTATCCAACGTAATCGGAAGATTATCTGCGTCAGTCCACCCTAATGCGGTTGTTAAATCCCCCTGCGGATCAGCATCGACCAATAATACTTTTCGCCCCTGATGTGCAAGACCAATTCCAAGATTTAATGTCGTTGTGGTCTTGGCTGTTCCTCCCTTCTGATTTGCAAGGGCGATTACTTTACACTTGGTCATATGGTTTCCTCCTTCCTCGAAAAATTTAATAGCCAATCCTTTTTACGGGACTGGCTATGTATAAAAATGGGTACGAAAAACCGATTGACTCTTAATGAACCAATCGGCTATGTAATAACCGACTGATTCTTAATTGAACCAATCGGTTTTTCATTATTTGAAATTTTTTTATAAACTAAATATCTTTTAAAAGTGCAAAAATTTCCTCTATATATTTTTTATGTGTTTCATACGTTTTATTATTTAACAATTTCTTCTTTTCTGTTAATACAGTAACTTTTGCAGAACATTTCATATCTTCTTCAAAATCATTATAATCCATTGTAGCCAAAATAACTTGTGGAAGCATATTCATTTCAAATATCAATTTCAATATTTCTTTACTACTCGTATGACTTGCTTCTTTTGCTCTTGGTGAATCTACTACAAACGGAAATCTTATTGTATTACTATTTAAAGCATCCATTGTTTGGAATAGTCCTGCAACTTGAGCCAAAATAATTTTATTTTCAAGTGTTCCTTGTGCTTTAATTGGATTAAGTAATTTTATTTTTCCATCATATGCCGCATTCCATGCATCTAATTTAATAATATCTAGTCTTACTTCTTCTATATATTTTTCTTCTATTTCTTTTTTGTTAGGAAGTTTTCTCAATTTCTTATCAATTTCCTTAACCTGCTTTTCGCATTGTTTCTGTTGATATACATTATCACCCAATTGTTCATTAAAATGATTTACAGAATCCTTCAGCCCTCTTTGCCTAATATATACTTCATACGAATCCTGTGATTCATCATATATCTTTTCTTGCTTTTCTAATTCTGCCATAGATTTAACGTATTTTTCTTTATATTTCTCCAGTTCTGAGGATATAGAATTAATAATTAACTGGATTTGCTGGCACATATATGTTTCATTATGCACATTATAATTTGAGCGAACAATATCATATATTTCTTCATCAAACATATATCCACATTTAGGACATGTATGTAACATCATTTGTTTATTTTCTATTTCTGTATTAATTTTAATTTTTTTATATTCCTGTATGATTTCCAATTGATGTTCATGTTGTGCCATTGTTGTTTCCAATGTTTGTATTTTATTACGCAAATTTCCAAGTTCTAATACCAATATAGAAATATTTTCTTTTGGAATTTGCAAATTTCTTTCCAATTCATCAAGATTATCTGCCGGTAACAAATTTTGTGTTTCTTCTAACAAAGCTTGTAATGTAATTCGGATTTTTTCTTCTTTTTCTTTAAGTTCCTCCTTTTTTTCTTTTATTCTATCTCTTTGTGCCATCAATTCTATTGTTTCACGATTATATATATTCAAGTGATAATATAATGATTTTATACGATCGTTCTTCTTATATTGATTAAGATTTGAAAAGCTATCATACAATCCACTCCATCCCTTATCTTGATCTATATAATACGGCAAAAAAGTAAATACCGGAGGTGCTAACTCTATTTTCTTAGTTTCTTTATTCGGTAAATAAACCGCAAAAGAAAACAATTCTTCATATTTCTTAGGCAGTTCATACGAAGCACTTTTAGTTAACAATATCAAATTATTTTCTTCAAATAATGCATACCCCTTTTGAAATCTTGCTATTGTATAATTTTTTTCGTTTATACATATATTTACAATATAAACTTTCGTATTTTTATCCCATATATTGTCATAATCAATTTCTGCTCCCATTGCATAATAAAGGGATTTCAGCATCGAAGACTTACCAACATGATTTTCTTGGCTAGTTATTACATTAAATCCCTTTTGAAACTTTTGAAAACGTGCCGTTTTTTCTTTTATGTCAGCTATTAATATGCTTTTAAAATACATCTCATTCATTACCATTTCCTCATTTCATTTATCACAATACATATAATTAATATTCTTATATAAAATTGATTGTAGATAATTTTAACTTTTGGATTTTCTATGTACAATTTATCACATATCTCTCCTGTATATTCCCAAGCAGTCATTCCTGACTCTATTTCATTTTCTTCAACTAATGTACGAACTTTTAGAAAAATACTTTTAAATGATTCTGATCTTCCTTGTGAATCAGTCATAATTCTAGTATATTCGTATGATGCCTTATATTTTTCCTCATCATTTAATCCTACTATCTGCTGCACTTCATCAAACGGTGGAATAGAAATAATCATTGCTTCATCAATTACTCTTGCAAAATCATTTTTAGAAATTCCTTTTTTACATCGTACATCATTATATTCAGCTTGTTCAGGCAACAACTCGTATTGTTGTCTTCTAGTTAAAAGATCTATCATGGTATTAAATATCGTTTTCACAGAATCCATTGTAATTTTAGGATATTTCTTATGTAAAAAAGTTCCCATTTCTTGTTCAACGATTTCTTTATGGCTAGGTATAGATAAAATTGTTCTCATATGAACAAACTTCGATAAATCTATATCTTCTTTCCTAATTCCCTTTTTATTCGCAATATCTTTTTTTATTTCTTCTATTGTAATCGGATTAAATTGATTAAAAGCTGTTTTTTCTGCTGTATATGATTTTGTCTCTCTCTTGTTTTTTCCATTTTCTCCTTTCATTGAGACCGATACTTTTAATGGACAATTTGTGATCAATCCCAATTCCTTTACAATCCATTCCGGTCTCTCCAATTGTGCATACAATTTTGTCAGCCAATCCTCTCTAATTGCCGTACTGATACTAATGGATTCTTCATTCGTTTTCATTTGATAATAACTTACTATTTCAGGATTACTTTCGTTCTCAAACAATGTTATATCATCATAATAATCCAAAACTAAAAGGTAATCTAAATTATCAAAAAACTCAATTGCCATATGAAGTGTCTGACTTACTTGCATTTCAAGGCGATTATAGGACATGCTTCCTGAACCGGTATCTACTGTAATATCATTTTTTATCAGAGCTGTGTTATTTGTAGGTTTTTTCTGACTATCTTTTCCATTTTTCATATGTTTCACTCCTACAATTATATATGTTTTATATTTTTATCTTATCATATATACTACTCATTTTCCATGAATTCAACGAATTTATTACATACCAGCATAGACTTACAAAAAGTTGAGAGTTCTCACGCTCCCACACGCCAAAAGTTGGGGAGTTACACTACTCCCCAACAAAATAAAACATGCAATCTTCGCTCACTTATTTCAGAAGAATGAGGCGAAGTTTCACACGCCAGTTGGGGAATTGAAATTCCCCAACTCACTCCCCAACTTTTACCCAATTCCATGCATAAATAGCGATAATTTACGATAAGTCAAAATTTATTCCCCAACACGCAAAAAAACCTTGAATCATCCCATTTTCATAGGAAATTCAAGGTTTTTCGTTGATTTACATGATAATAATACGGTTCAAATTCTTATGCGAACTGTAAGATTATGCGTTCATCTGAGCTGCAACTTCTGCTGCAAAGTCCTCATTCTTTTTCTCAAGACCTTCACCAGTCTCGAAACGAACGAATCTCTTAAGCTCTACAGGTGTTCCAACTTCTTTGGATACCATCTCAAGATACTTAGCAACTGTCTCTTTGTTCTCAGCTTTTACATACTCCTGCTCTAACAGGCAGATCTCTTTGAGCTCTTTTGCAAGACGTCCAGTAATCATCTTCTCGATGATGTTCTCTGGCTTGTTAGCATTCTTAGGATCATTCTTAGCCTGAGCGATAAGAATCTCTTTCTCGTGCTCTTTGTACTCTTCCGGTACATCATCAGTAGATACATACTTCGGATTCAGAGCTGCTACCTGCATAGCAACGTTCTTAAGAGCCTCTTTAACTCTCTCGTCATTGTTCTCTGTCTTAGCTTCTACTAAAACACCAATCTTTCCTGCTGCGTGGATGTAAGATACAACGATTCCATCCTCAGATACGATTTTCTCAAATCTTCTGATGTTCATGTTCTCACCAATCTTAGCGATCATAGCTGCAAGTTTCTCATCTACTGTCATAGATGTATCAAGTGCCCATTTCTCAGCCTTGAATGCATCGATATCAGCTGCATCTGTGTCTGCTGCCTGCTCAACAACTTCTTTAACAAATGTCTGGAATACTTCATTCTTTGCTACGAAGTCTGTCTCAGCATTAACTTCTACGATTGCTGCAACTTTATCACCATCTTTAATAGTTGTTGCTACAAGTCCTTCAGCGGCAATTCTTCCTGCTTTCTTCTCAGCAGTAGCAAGTCCCTTCTCACGAAGGAATTCAATAGCTTTGTCAAAATCACCATCTGTTGCAGAAAGTGCCTTTTTGCAGTCCATCATTCCTGCTCCGGTCATCTCTCTTAATTCTTTTACCATACTAGCTGTAACTGCCATCTTTTTTGTCCTCCAATTAATTAATGTAATTAATCAATATTATCTGGTTCTTACTCTTCTGTTGCCTCTGCTACTTCTTCAGCTGCTTCAGCTTCCTCGTATACGTCAGCACCAGCCTCGCCCTGATTAGCTTCGATAACAGCATCTGCCATCTTAGAAACGATCAGTTTTACTGCACGGATTGCATCGTCATTTCCTGGGATAACATAGTCAAGCTCTTCTGGATCACAGTTTGTATCAGCGATACCGATAAGTGGAATTCCAAGTGTGTGAGCCTCCTGAACACAGATTCTCTCTTTCTTAGGATCTACTACGAAGATAGCATCCGGGATTTTCTTCATCTCTTTGATTCCGCCAAGGTTCTTCTCAAGTTTCTCCCACTCTTTTTTGATCTGGATAACTTCTTTCTTAGGCAGTACATCAAATGTTCCATCCTCAGACATTCTCTCAATCTCTTTGAGACGGGCAATTCTGCTCTTGATTGTCTTGAAGTTTGTAAGCATTCCTCCAAGCCATCTCTCATTTACATAATACATTCCGCAGCGCTCTGCTTCTACTTTGATTGCATCCTGAGCCTGTTTCTTTGTTCCTACGAAAAGGATTGTTCCGCCCTGTGCTGCAATATCAGATACTGCATAGTAAGCCTCATCAACTTTTCCTACAGATTTCTGTAAGTCGATGATATAGATACCATTTCTCTCTGTGTAGATGTAAGGAGCCATCTTAGGGTTCCATCTTCTTGTCTGATGTCCAAAGTGAACACCTGCTTCTAAAAGCTGCTTCATTGAAATAACGCTCATGTTTCTTTCCTCCAATTGGTTTTTTTACTTCCGCACCGGTATACGTCCTTGAAACCAGTCTTTTTCTTTTGACTGGCACCGTCTCAGACAGCCATGTGCGTGCTTTTTTGCGACCTTAAAATGATATCATAAAACCCTTGCGAATGCAAGGGTTTTTCAAAAACATCATATCGGATTTTTGCATGTTTTATATTTTATATTTTTATATTTTTACATTTTTACAATATCCGTAATTTTTACTACCAGTAACGTCTTACAGCAACAATCGTTCTGTAATATGCGTTGGACGTTTTTATTCCACCTGCCGGATAAGGTTTACTGTTGGAAGCATGTACAATCTGTCCTCCACCAATATAAATTGCGACATGCCCCTCATAACAGACCACATCTCCCGGCATCATATCTGAAACAGCTACAGCTTTTCCGCCATAACGAAGTGATGTAGAATTTCTCGGTGTCGATATTCCAAATTTTGCATGAATCTGCTGCACAAACCCAGAACAGTCAATTCCATTCGTCAGACTGTTTCCTCCATATACATACGGATTCCCTATGTATTCACAGCCTTTGTTGGCAATCTTCTGTCCAGCAGATGCATTGCCCGGCTTGCTTGTATTAGAAGAGCTTCCTGTTGACGGCTTTGTCGTTGTCCCTGTATTTCCGGTCGTTGGTGTGGCCGTACCTGTATTTCCGGTTGACGGTGTTGTCGTACTTACATTTCCAGTCGATGGCGTCGTTGTATTCCCCGTTGACGGTGTTGTATTTCCTCCGGATGGCTTTGCCGTGCCTGTATTGGCTGCTGACCCCACCTGATTAGCCGATGAAATATTTCCCGTCTGATTTTCACTCTTACTCTGAGCTATTTGCTGCTCTTCCTGCATTCTTGCTACTTTTGCATCTCCCTCTGCCTGCGCACTTGCAAGCTGGCTGTCAAAATCTGCGATTTGGGCACGCATCTGGGTTAAAGTTGATTCCAAATTTGCCTGTTGTGAACTCATCTCCTGCGCCATGACTTCCATATCTGCCTGTTCGCCTTCAAGTTCTGTTTTCAAATTCGCAACTTCTTCTTTTGTCTGCACATATTCCATTAGTTTGTTTCGGTCATAACCATGAACTTTCTCGACATACTCAGACTTATTGACTAAATCCGAATAGGATGTTGCAGTCAGAATAGCCTCTGCAAATGATGCATCACCATTTTCATACATATATTTTATACGAAGCTTCATATCTTCATATTGCTTTTGCTCATTCTCTTGCGCAACTGCAAGGTCTTGTCCAACCTCACCAATTCTCACCTGCTGATTCTCAATGTCTTGTTGCAGCGCCTTATAGCTGACCAACAATGAAACCAACTGGGAATTGATACTATCTGCCTGTGCCTCAACCTCACTTTTCTGATTTTCCAGTGTTTCCACCTGATTCTCCGGTTCCGCAAATACTGGTGTTACAAACGCTGTCGTAACAAATAAAGTGCTCACTGCAGCAGAGGCAATAAGCGCCCGAACAACTCGTACTTTCATTTTCTCACCCTTCCTTATTAATTACCCTTTTACATTCAGGTTTCTCCCCCGCCCGAATGTTATACTCCTCATTTGCCTTATACGTTCAGAATACAATAATTTTACTGAATTATCAATAATGAGATTGTTTTTTTCAGACATTTTCAAATGTGACTCACCTATGGTTCAAATATGACTCAATTCAAGAATGCCTCGGAGTTTTTATATCATGGAAATTGTAATTTTCTAAAGATGTTGGGGGGGCAAAAGCCCCAACTATGATGCCTACGGATTGTTCCGTGCTTTGCACTCCCACTGGCATCATGATATTAAAAATGCCAGGATTCAAAAGAAATCCTGGCAAATAAATTCAATATTCTTTTATTAAGGACGTACGATTCTCATATTAGAAGGGACACTTGCTACTTTTACTACATCACCTGTATGTGGTGCATGGATCATCTGACCATTTCCAATGTAAATTCCACAGTGTCCGGATCTTACACACACATCTCCAGGCTGTGGGTTACTCACTGTCGGAAGGGCATTCAATGACGCTGATGTGCAGGAACGTGAATATCTACCTGTCAGGCAGAAACCTACAAGACCTGAACAGTCAAAGGAATTCGGTCCTGTCGCTCCCCATACATACGGTTTTCCAAGTGCAGAATACGCACGGGACACTGCGTCTCCTGATACATAACTTGGAGCATTGTTGCTTGTTCCTTTATTGGAACTATTTCCCTTATTGCTATTACTTGAGCTATTGCTTGATGAGCTGGGAGAATTATTCCTGTTC
Organism: Dorea sp. 210702-DFI.3.17; assembly: GCF_020560825.1. NCBI lineage: Bacteria > Bacillati > Bacillota > Clostridia > Lachnospirales > Lachnospiraceae > Dorea > Dorea sp. 210702-DFI.3.17. Next base: position 99,034 of record NZ_JAJCNB010000004.1, on the reverse strand, counting down.
GATGCAGCCTGCTGTCTTGCTGCTTCTGCTGCCGCTGCCTGTCTTGCTGCTTCTTCCTGCTGTCTCTTCAGCTCTTCTTCCGCCGCCTTACGCTCAGCTTCTTCGATCTGCTGATCCAGATCAGACACCTCTGCCTGTTTAGATGCGATCAGGTTATCAAGTTTCGACTCCTGTGACTCATACTCTGTCTGCATACTTTCAAGCTGTGACTGTTCTTCTTCCAATTGATCTTTCAGATCAGAAATCTTCTGCTTTGTCTCTACGTACTCCTGTAATTTCTGTCTGTCGTAATTATGTACATTACTTACATATTCCGCTTTGTTGACCATATCAGAGAAATCCTCTGAACCAACTAAGCTTTCTACAGCACTCTGATTGCCAGCTTCGTACATATACTTAATACGAACCTTCATATCTGCATACTGTTTCTGTTCTTCTGCCTCGGCATCTTCCAGATCTGACTGTGCCTGAATAATCTCTTCACCTTTACTGCTAAGTTGAGACTCCAGCTCCGTAATCTTTCCCACTACTGTATTAAGCTGGGTCTGGAGTGAACTTACTTCATTCTGTGCGGACTCTTTGCTCTTTTTCAAATCGTCAACAGATGGATCTGCAAAAACCGGTGTCACAAGTACAGAACTGGCAACTGCCGCCGCCAGAATTCTCTTACCTATTTTGTTCATATTCATCTTCCCTCTTTTAATTATTTTTCTTTCGAAAACGCCCCATCGTTATTATACACATTTTTCATAGTTTACGCAACCCGCTACAAATTTGACGCAATCTTTATCATTTTGTGTTCATTTTTTTACCATTTCATATACAATTCCATCAAAGATGTTTAGATATGCTCTTGTATATGACAAATGCCAGTCCTTTCAAAAAAGAACTGGCATTAAATTATTCATTTTCTTATATACTTTATGGACGAACGTACCACATATTAGATGGTACTGCAGATATTTTCACTACATCTCCTGTGTGTGGTGCATGAATCATCTGACCTCCACCTATATAAACACCTACATGCCCAACTCTTACACAAATATCTCCTGGCTGTGGATTACTTACCTTAGTCAAACCAACGAAATCACTGGAGCTATATGTATGTGAATATCTTCCTGTCAGACAGAAACTTACAAGTCCGGAACAATCGAAGGAATTCGGTCCTGCCGCTCCCCATACATACGGTTTTCCAAGCGCAGAATATGCACGGGATACTGTACTTCCGGATACGTAACTACCAGAACTGCTGCTTGATGATGAACTGCTGTTTCCTTTGTTACTGGAACTGCTTGAATTCGAGCTGCTGTTGCCTTTATTACTATTGGAGCTGCTTGAACTATTGGAGCTGCCTGAATTACTATTCGTTGTTGTACTATTCTGAGATGCTGCCTGAAGTTGTTTCTGTCTTTCCTCTTCTGCTTTCTTCTGACGCTCTTCCTCTTCTTTCGCTGCCTTCTCTGCCGCTTCCTGAATCTGTGAATCAAGATCTGCTACTTCTGCCTGTTTTGAATCAATCAGAGTTGTCAGATTAGACTCTTCTGTCTCATATTCTGTCTGCATGCTCTCAAGCTGTGACTGCTCTGTCTCAAGCTGATCCTTCAGATCAGCAATCTTCTGCTTAGTTGCAACATATTCTTCCAGCTTGTCGCGATCATATCCATGTACACTTTGAACATACTCAGCTTTACTTAACAGATCCGAAAAATCTTCTGAGCTTACCAGTGATTCAAGCGCTGTTGCATCACCAGCCTCATACATATACTTGATACGAAGCTTCATAGCCGCATACTGTGTCTTCTCGTCTTCCTGTGCCTGCTCCAGATCTGCCTGCGCCTGAATAATCTCTTCACCCTTTGTTGTAAGATCAGCTTCCAATTGAGTAATCTTACTTACAATACTCTGAAGCTGTGACTGAAGTGAGTTTACTTCACTTTGCGCTGATGCCTTACTCTTCTGAAGATCATCTACTGAAGGTGCTGCCAAAACCGGTGTAACTACTAAACTGCTCGTAATTAATGCTGCCAGTATTCTTCTTCCAAATTTATTCATATAAAAACTTCCTCACTCAAATGTATACAATTTTATATAGTTTTGCTACTACATCTAGATGTTATTATACATGAGTCAGTACATATTTGCAATATTTTTTAACATTTTTGTAACATTTGGGCCAGTCAAGCCATGCAGGAAAATAAATATGGGGTGAGAAATCAAGCTTGTTTGAAGTTCTCACCCGATACTTATTTTGTTACTGTACATTCATATTCGTATATCCCATCAGGCTGACATCGATTTCCTGTGCGGCTTCTCTTCCTTCGCGGATTGCCCATACAACCAGTGACTGACCTCTGTGCATATCTCCCGCTGTGAACACCCGCTCCACATTTGTATGATACTCACCTGCCGGTGTTGCCACATTTGTACGCGCATTGACTTCCACGCCAAATGCTTTTGTCACATATTCTTCACTTCCAAGAAATCCTGCTGCGATAAGTACAAGATCTGCCTGTACTGTATACTCAGTTCCCGGTATCTCAGTCATCATCATGCGTCCGGTTTTCTCGTCTTTCTTCGGCTCCAGCTTCACAAGTGTGACCTTGCAGAGATTTCCTTCCTTATCTTTGATGAACTCTTTGACCGTTGTCTGATATACACGCGGATCATGTCCGAAGACTGCCGCTGCTTCTTCCTGACCATAGTCTGTTTTGCAGACTTTTGGCCACTCCGGCCACGGGTTGTTATCTGCACGAGTATCTGGTGCTTTGGGCATCATTTCTACTTGAAGAACAGATTTTGCGCCATGTCTCATAGAAGTTCCGATACAGTCATTTCCCGTATCACCTCCGCCAATAACGATAACGTGTTTTCCCTTTGCAGAAATGTATGTGCCATCCACCAGTTTCATATCATTTGCCCACAATGCTTTTGTCGTGGACTTCAGGAAATCGACTGCGAAATAAATTCCTTTTGCGTCCCGTCCCGGTGCTTTGATATCTCTTGGATGAGAAGCTCCACAGCAGAGAACTACACGGTCAAACTCTTTTAATATAGAAGAAGCTTTTTTATCTTTCCCGATATTGCAATTTGTTACAAATGTAATTCCTTCTTCTTCCATAATATTTACCTTACGGTCAATATACTGTTTTTCCAGTTTCATGTTTGGAATTCCATAGCGAAGAAGTCCTCCGACTTTGTCTTCCCGTTCAAACACTGTCACGCTATGTCCTCTTCGGTTCAGCATATCTGCCACAGCAAGTCCGGACGGTCCTGATCCCACAACAGCTACTTTCTTTCCGGTTCTGACTTTCACCGGTCTTGCCGCAGCGTATCCTTTTTCGTAAGCATTTTCAATAATACTGTACTCATTCGCTTTTGATGATACTGCATTTCCGTTGAGTCCACATGTACATGCTGCCTCACAAAGTGCAGGACATACCCTGGAAGTGAATTCCGGAAAATTATTCGTCTTTTTTAACCTATAATAAGCCTCTTCCCAGTTGCCGTGGTAAATCAGATCATTCCACTCCGGTACCAGGTTATGGAGAGGGCAGCCACTTGCCATCCCCATAATCATCTGTCCTGCCTGGCAGAACGGAACGCCACACGCCATACATCTTGCGCCTTGGCGCTCCTGTTCTTCTTTTGACAAAGGTGTGTGGAATTCGCGGAAATGCTTGATTCGCTCCTTCGGTGACTCTGCCGGCTTATCCTGTCTTTCATATTCCATAAATCCTGTTGGTTTTCCCACGTTGTCCGCCCCCTATCTTCTTCCTTCTTTAATTGCGTAAAATGCTTCAATTCTAGCCTGCTCACTGCTCATGCCCTGTTCTTCCATCTGAACGATAGTAGAAAGCATTTTCTCGTAATCAATCGGAATGATTTTCTTAAATTTCGGCAGATAATCGGTAAAGTGGTCCAGAATTTCTTTTCCGCTCTCAGAATTCGTATAAGCCACATGCTCTTCGATCATTTCTTTCAACTCGTTGATTTCAAACTTCGAAGTTACTCGTTCAATATTTACCATCTGCTTATTAATATTCTTATAAAGATCACTGTTCAGATCCAGTACATAAGCGACACCGCCGCTCATTCCGGCTGCAAAGTTCTTTCCAGTCTTGCCAAGAACAACAACGCATCCGCCGGTCATGTACTCACATCCATGATCACCAACACCTTCTACAACTGCTTTTGCGCCAGAGTTTCGGACTGCAAAACGCTCACCTGCCACACCATTGATAAAAGCTTTACCACTGGTTGCTCCGTAAAGTGCAACATTTCCTATTATAATATTCTCTTCGTGTTTAAATGTAACACCCTTCGGTGGATACACGATCAGTTTTCCGCCTGAGAGACCTTTACCAAAATAATCATTGCCGTCTCCTACAAGTTCCAGTGTCAGACCCTTTGGAATAAATGCACCAAATGATTGACCGCCTGCTCCGGTACATTTGATCACATAACTGTCTTCCTCTACACCTTCCGGATATCTTCTTGTAATTTCTGATCCGAAAATTGTTCCAAATGTACGGTTGGTGTTCGTGACATCGACTTCCAGGCTTCTCTTCTGATGCTTTTCAAGTGCCGGAAGCAGTTCTTTTACAAGGACTCTTTCGTCCAGCGTCTTCTCCAGTTCGAAATCATAAATCTTCTTTGGATTATAAGTCATTGGTGTCTTTGTTCCCTCATAAGGGTTTTGCAGGATCTGGCTTAAATCCAGTGTTGCTGCACGATCAGATGTCGGCACTTCTTTGACTTTCAGAAGGTCAGTCCTTCCAACCAGTTCATCAATCGTACGAACACCTAATTTTGCCATATATTCGCGCAGATTCTGTGCGATGAATCTCATAAAGTTGATGACGTATTCCGGTTTTCCGCGGAAGTTTTTGCGAAGTTCCGGATTCTGTGTTGCCACACCAACCGGACATGTATCCAGATTACATACCCGCATCATAACGCATCCCATAGTTACAAGTGGTGCTGTCGCAAATCCAAATTCCTCTGCTCCAAGGATTGCTGCAATTGCCACGTCACGACCACTCATCAATTTTCCATCTGTCTCAATACGGACACGTTCACGCAGTCCATTTTGGATCAACGTCTGATGTGTTTCCGCAAGTCCAAGCTCCCAAGGAAGTCCTGCATTGTGGATAGAACTCTTAGCCGCCGCTCCGGTTCCTCCATCATATCCAGAGATCAGGATCAGTCCGGCTCCTGCTTTTGCGACTCCGGCTGCGACAGTTCCAACACCTGCTTCAGATACAAGTTTTACGGAAATCCTTGCGTCTTTATTTGCATTTTTACAGTCGTAAATGAGCTGTGCCAGATCCTCGATAGAGTAAATATCGTGATGCGGTGGTGGTGAGATCAGGCTGACACCTGGCGTAGAATGTCTTGTCTTGGCAATCCACGGATAGACCTTTCCTCCTGGAAGATGTCCACCTTCTCCTGGTTTTGCACCCTGTGCCATTTTAATCTGAATCTCTTTTGCGCTGACAAGATATCTGCTTGTTACACCAAATCGTCCGGAAGCGACTTGCTTAATTGCAGAACATTTTTCTGTATCCAGACGCTCGATTTCTTCACCGCCTTCACCGCTGTTGGATTTACCATGCAGACGGTTCATGGCGATTGCAAGCGTCTCATGTGCCTCCTTGGAAATGGATCCGTAGGACATAGCACCTGTCTTGAATCGCTGAACGATTTCATCCACACTCTCTACTTCTTCAATCGGAATACCTTTCTTCGGATAATTAAAATCAAGCTGACCTCGCAGATTAATGTGGGCACCTTCTTCATTTACCATATCTGTGTACTGCTTAAACATTTCATAATTGCCAAGTCTTGTAGACTGTTGAAGCATATGGATCGTACGTGGATTGTACAGATGTTCCTCGCCACAGCTTCTGGATTTGTGTTGTCCGAGACTGTCCAGTGTCAGATCTACTTCCAGTCCAAGTGGATCAAATGCCTGAGAATGTCTTGCAAGATAATCCTGTGCAATCTCCTCAATACCGATGCCGCCAACACGGCTGACTGTATCTGTAAAATATTTGTTAATAAATTCTTCTTTTAATCCAATGGCCTCGAAAATCTTTGCTCCCTGATAAGACTGAATTGTGGAAATACCCATTTTAGAAGCAATTTTTACAATGCCGCTTAAGATTCCGTGATTGTAATCATCAACTGCAGCGTAATAATCTTTCTGCAGCATGCCTGTATCAATAAGCTGACGGATTGTCTCATGTGCAAGATATGGATTGACTGCGCATGCTCCATATCCAAGTAATGTCGCAAAATGATGTACTTCTCTTGGCTCTCCGGTCTCAAGAATGATTGCAACGGAAGTTCTCTTCTTCGTGCGCACCAGATGCTGTTGCAGTCCGGACAATGCCAGAAGTGACGGCATAGCCACATGATACTCGTCAACACCACGGTCAGAAAGGATCAAAATATTCGCTCCGTCACGGATTGCACGATCTACTTCGATAAACAGGTAATCCATTGCTTTTTCCAGACTGGAATTTTTATAATAAATAGTCGGAATCTCTGCAATTTTGAATCCATCCTGTTTCATGTTCTTAATCTTCAGAAGGTCAACATTTGTAAGGATTGGATTATTGACCTTGAGCATCTTGCAGTTTTCTGCTTTTTCTTCCAGAAGATTTCCGTCTGCTCCGATGTATACAGTCGTGGATGTTACCACTTCCTCACGGATTGCGTCAATCGGTGGATTCGTAACTTGTGCAAATAACTGTTTAAAATAATTGAACAGGTTCTGATGCTTATCCGAAAGTACTGCAAGTGGTGTGTCAATACCCATGGCAGCAGTTCCTTCTCCACCGTTGAGTGCCATATTTTTGATAGAAGTTTCTACTTCCTCATAAGAATAACCAAATGCTTTCTGAAGTCTCTTAAGATCCTCTGGTTTGTAGGTCGGTACTAACTGGTTCGGAATTTTCAGATTCTTAAGCTCAATCAGATTGCTGTCCAGCCACTCACCATAAGGCTGTCTGTCCGCATACATTTCTTTCAGCTCTTCGTCTCCGATGACACGTCCCTGAACCGTATCGACCAGAAGCATTTTACCTGGACGAAGTCTTTCTTTTACTATGATTTTCTCTGGTGCAATATCCATAACTCCGACCTCAGATGATAAAATCAACTGATCATCATCTGTAATGTAATATCTGGACGGGCGAAGTCCGTTTCTATCAAGAACTGCTCCCATACAATCTCCATCACTGAACAGAATTGATGCCGGACCATCCCATGGTTCCATCATTGTTGCATAATACTGATAGAAATCTTTCTTCTTCTGGGACATGCTCTTATTATTTGCCCACGGCTCCGGAATAGAAATCATAACTGCCAGTGGAAGTTCCATGCCACTCATGACCATAAATTCAATGGCATTGTCAAGCATAGCGGAGTCAGAACCTGTGGCATTGATTGCCGGAAGGACTTTGTGAAGTTCTCCTTTTAAATCTTCAGATTCCATATTTTCCTCTCTTGCCTGCATCTTATCCCTGTTACCACGGATTGTATTAATCTCGCCGTTGTGTACAATAAAACGGTTCGGATGTGCTCTCTCCCAGCTTGGATTCGTGTTCGTACTGAATCTGGAATGAACCAGTGCAATGGCAGATTCATAATCCTTATCCTGAAGATCTGCAAAAAAGAGACGTAACTGATCTACCAGAAACATTCCCTTATAAGCAATCGTTCTGCTTGACAGTGAAGCTACATAAGTATCATCGCTGCTCTGCTCAAAGACACGTCGTACCACATACAGACGTCTGTCGAAGTCAATTCCTTTTTCAACCTTTTCCGGCCGCTTGATAAATCCCTGCATGATGCATGGCATACACTCTACTGCACGACTTCCAAGCACATCCGGATGTACCGGTACTTCTCGCCAGCCCAGGAATTCCATTCCTTCTTTTTCCACAATCACTTCAAAGATATTCTTTGCCTGATTTCTTTTCAGTTCGTCCTGAGGGAAGAAAAACATACCTACGCCGTAATCTCTCTCAGAACCTAAAAAGATGCCGAAAGGTTTACAGACTTTGGAGAAAAACTTGTGAGAAATCTGTAACAGAATTCCTACTCCATCACCTGTCTTACCTTCGGCATCTTTGCCCGCTCTATGTTCTAATTGTTCTACAATCTTTAATGCATTCGCCACGGTATCGTGACTTTTCTGGCCCTTGATATTGACGATTGCTCCAATACCACAGTTATCGTGTTCAAACGAAGGACGATACAAGCCAGCATTTTTCTGTCGCTGTTGCCCGTTCATAATATCTGAGTCCTTTCTTACATTTTTTATTTTTTCCTACTATACACCCATTTTTCAAATTTGTAAATAAAAACTTCTTTTTAAATTGTCAGATAATTAGATATTTTATGATTGTAAAAGGAGTAGTCTGATAACTACCCCTCGTTTTGGCTATTATTTTTAGTTGTATCTGTGTTCAATCTCTGAATCATAACATAAATACTTGATGCAATAAATGCACATAACACTGTTGAAATTCCGACACGCATCGGATCTTTGAACAACCAGTCGAACCATTGGAACTGCGTTCCAACCACTGACAGGATATTCGCTGTAATATGCGCAAGTATCGGTGCTTTCACAGAACCATATTTTTCATACACATAACAGAACATCATGCCCATGATAAAACCATAAAGTCCCTGGACAAGATTGCCATGGGTAAATGCAAATACGAGTGATGAATACAAAGCCGCTGCCCAAAACGGTGAAGTATAACGTAATCTTTTATAGACAAGTCCTCTGTACACCAGTTCTTCACATGTCGGCATCAAAATTCCAAGCACGAGAATCTGCACTGCAAATCCCTGTCCGTATAAAGTCTGCATTGTATCGGAATAAGTTTCACTCGCTGCTGACAGATTACTTAAAAATATCAGATTATTAAGCCCAAGTGCCATAACTGCAAACATCACTATAATTGCAATATATTTCCAAATTGACGCTTTTTCCGTTACAATCCCAAGCTCTTTTTCTTTTCTGCTGTCTCTGTGAAATAAAAATAACATGACTGGAATCGTAATCAGCGCTGCCACGCCCTCAATATAAACAGCCCAGTTCATTAGCTCATTTGTGATCTGATCATATAATTTTCCGGACTGTGCTGTACTCTGCGCAATCTGCATCATCGCATCTGCATCTCCACCTGTCATCTGCATCAGATGTACGCCTGCAAGAAGTGATACCGCCGCCATATATACAAGATATGCAATTCCCAGTTTGATAAGCACAGATCCCCAGATATACCAGAAGCCTCTCCCGCCTCTTGTTTTCTGTTCCATCTATTTACTTCCTTTCCTTTTGCTGCTGATCCACTTTTCATTGTACCTTCACCGAAAACTCCTCTATTCGGCACGATGTTAATTGTACTTCTTTTCTACAGCAGATGCAATTAAAAAAGTATGAAATCTTCCAACGCTTCCCGGCTGGCACTGTCGTAATCTGCCATACTCTGAGATTTCCGGATCCTTTTCAGCGCCTTCTTCGCTTCCGGAGCGTTCTGTCCCATATATGCCCACAGCTCTTTTAACTTAAATAACGTATTTTTCTCACCCATTCCCACTTCCAGATAATCACATTTAATCTGTTCAAGAAATGCATGGATTTCCTTTTTATATCTGTCTGCACTCTGCATTTTTCGTGACGTTTCTTCTTTTTTCCACTCAGTCACATCTATATCAGTTGTCTTTTTCACATCTGTTTTTTCTCTCATACGGATAAGGTCAAGCAGAGCCGGATTCATTAAAATCCCTCTTCCAAGCATAAAGGTATCTACCTGCGGAAATTCCCGTTTCATCTCTTCATAACTTTCTGGCGTAAAAATATCTCCGTTATAGCAAAGCGGAATCTTACTTTCCTCCACCGCATCATGAAACGCACCAAGATTCGGTTGATTTTTATAAAAATCCTTCTGTACCCGCGGATGAATAATCAGTTCCTCTACCGGATACTGATTGTAAATATCAAGAAGCCGCGCAAATTCTTCCGGATCATCTTTTCCAATTCTTGTCTTAATAGAAATTTTCACATCACATTTTTTAAAAATCTCATCCAAAAACCGATCCAATCCGTCCGGATCTGCAAGAAATCCAGAACCACGCCCTTTAGACACAACTGTCTTTGAAGGGCAGCCCAGGTTCAGATTCACCTCTTCATAACCATAGGCCTTCAGTTTCTCAACCGTATGTAAAAATGACTCCGCCTGATTGCTCATAATCTGTGGCACAAGATTCATGCCCGGACTGTGCTCTGGCATCACATCATTCTTCTCCTTCGTACTGAACCCCTTCTTCGTATGTGGTACCAGAAAGGGCGTAAAATACTTATCCATCGGTGCAAAATGCTGATGATAAGCCCGACGATATATATAAGTTGTAATCCCCTCAAGCGGAGCAAGGTAATACTTCACAAAAAATCCTTCCCATTTTTATTCACAATGCACAAAGGTGACACCACAAATCAATGATGGGGACGTAGTACTTTAACATTTCACTACATCCTTTGTTAAATAATTGCCCATCTCATTTTTGTGCATTTTGCGCGTGGATTTCTTGCGCATTCCTGTGCTGATGGACGAATCACGTCTTTACAGATTTCGCTGTAAATTCCTGCTTTTTTTCCTTCTTTAAAAGCTCGTTTCACAAGTCTGTCTTCCCCGGAATGAAAGGTCAGGATTGCAATTCTTCCACCTGGGTTCATGACTTGTGGCAGTTTATCTAAGAATGCATATAACACTTCAAATTCCTGGTTCACATCGATGCGAAGTGCCTGGAATGTTCTCTGACATGATTTCTTGACCGCCTCTTTTTTCTCTTTCTCCGGAAGAAATGTCAGAGCTTCTTCGATTGCTTCTTTTAATTCTGTTGTAGTTTCCGGAGATTTCCCGTGTTTTCTCCAATTTATCAGCACTTCTGTTATCTCTGCTGCGTATGGTTCATCAGAGTTTTCCACCAGCATTCCTTCTATTTCTTCTGCGTCCATGCTTTTCAAACGCTGTGCCGCACTTTCTCCTTTTTGTGGGTTCATGCGCAAATCCAAAGGTCCGTCAAATTTGTAAGTAAAACCGCGTTCCGGGTTATCGATCTGCATAGAGGATACACCAAGATCTGCCAGTACAAAGTCAAACTTTCCATGTTCTTCTGCCACTTTGTCAATGTCTGCAAAATTGCATAATTTCACAGTCAAAATATCTTCTCCATATCCAAGATCACGCAGTCTCTTTTTTGTCTTCTCGGACTCAATCGGATCCACGTCAAGACCATAAATGTGACCATGTCCTTCCAGCTTTTCCAACATCTTTCTTGTGTGTCCGCCATAGCCAAGTGTTGCATCCAGTCCATGCTGTCCCGGTTTGATGTCCAGAAAATCCAGAATCTCCTGCACACAAATGGAAATATGCATACCTGCCGGAGTGCTGCCCTTTCCTATGACCTTTTCAATCGTATCTCCATATTTTTCAGGATTTAATTCCTTATATTTTTCTTCATACTTTTTCGGATGCGTCCCGGAATAACGCTTTCTTCTCTTATGAGGCTTTTGCCCCTGTTTTCCTGATTCTTGTCCGCTTTTTTGTTCTTCCATATTCACATTCTCCAACAAACTGTTACTTTTCCTAAAATCGATAAACACTACAAAACGGAGGCTTTCAAAAAAGGGTTACCCTCTTTTAAAAACCCCCGTCCAACAAACTCAAAATCTACTTCTTTGCTTTTGGCAGAGTTAAGTTTAACACAATCGCTACAATAGTTGCAAGAACTACCGGTGATTTTCCAAATATAGTCGTTACCCAGTCCGGGAACTGTGCCAGTGATGCACTTGCCTGAGTCACACCCATGCCGACTGCAACTGCAAGTCCAACAACTGTTGTATTGCGGAAATCCATCGGCTCTGTTGTAATCAGCTTCATACCTGTCATTGCAATTGATGCAAATACAGAAATTGTTGCTCCTCCCAGCACGCAATAAGGAATCGTAGTCAGTATTGATGAAAATTTCGGAATCAATCCGGCCGCCATCAGAATTGCAGCAGCAATTCCAAGCACTCTGCGGCTGATAACTTTTGTTGTAGATACAATACCTACATTCTGGCTGTAAGTTGCTGTCGGAAGTCCACCGAAAAATGCGCAAAAAATATTGCTGATTCCATAGCCTACAATACCACCGGATAATTCCGTATCTGTCGGCATACGATCCATAGAACCTGTTGTAGTTGCAGAGAAATCTCCAATTGCCTGCACAGAGTTAATAGCAAACAAAATACCAAGTGCTACGCAAGATGAAGGCTCAAACTTAATTCCAAAATGCATCGGCTTCGGAAGCTGGAAGATTGCCGCTTGTGCAACCGAAGAAAAATCTACCATTCCAAAACAAAGTGCTACAATATATCCACCAATAATTCCAATTAAGATAGATGCCAGTTTCCAGATACCTTTTCCAAAATGATTAAGTGTCGTTACAATAATCAATGTAATAATTGCTACGAGCCAGTTCTTCCATGAACCGTAATTTTCACTGCTGGCTCCTCCGGCCATATAATTGATCGCGGTCGGATACAAAGATAATCCAATAGAAAACACTACCGTACCGGTAATAAGCGGCGGGAAGAACTTGCGGATCCTCTTAATATTTAATCCCACTAAAAGTGCAATGATACCACCAACAATCTGCGCTCCAAGAATCGTTGCAATATCAAAATCCGCGGCAATTGCCTGCATACTTGGCACATATGCGAAACTGATTCCCATCATGACCGGAAGTCCAGCTCCGATAGTGAACCATTTTGTCTTAATAAACGGAAATAACTGAATCAATGTCGTCAATGCAGACATCACAAGTGCTGCCTGAATAAGAATCACAGAGTCTTCCTGTGAAAGACCTGCTACGCCTGCCACGATAATAGAAGGCGTTACGCAGCCGACGATCATAGCCAGTACGTGCTGTATCGCAAGTGGCAGTGATTGTCCAATGGAAGGCTTCCCGTAAAAATCAAACAATGCTTTGTCCATCTGAACAGACTGTTTTGCTTCTTTTGTATCCATTCTTTTCCTCCTGAATCATTTTTTCAACTCATACATTATATAATGCAACGCTTCTATTTGGACACCCTCTGGCTCATTACTTTTTTTAATGTTATTTTTTAGTCATACTTATTTTTCAATTACATTATCTGTCATACGCCTTTACATAGACAAAATTATCATTGGTACGCTCCATACTATATTCCGGATTCAGAATTGCCTCGACAAAATCTCCTCCACCAGATTCTATTGGAATAAGCCGCATTCCGAGCTTCTGTTCCACGTCTTCCACAGTCCAGTCATCCAAAAATACTCTTTCTCCGGTACGAAGCATGTTACATGGAATAATGAGATCTTCTCCTAATCCATGCACATTTTTATCAGCACTTCCTATGTTATCCACAAATTTCTTCGCATCAGAGATTTTTTCCACAAAATGTTTCCTACTATTCTCCTGGTACTCTTTTATCTGAGCAGTCAGATCCTGTCCGGTAATCAGTCCGGATACGGTAATTGTCTCACCAAAGAAATCATTCCTTATGGCAAATACATGGATCTGAAGTCCCGGAAATGCCTCCATCATACGCTCTGCAAATGAACAAATGGTTGCGTAAGTCAATTTTCCGGTCGCGATTGTGACCGTGCGCTTCACTTCTTCACGCATTTTGAGATATCCAGGATTGCTTTTCACCTGCTCAAGCGCTTCCGTGAATTCTGTAATGAAAAGCCGCATCATACCGACACCATTTTCCAACTGGATATATCCGTCATACCGCTCTTCTTCCGGAAAATCACGTCCAGCGGTAATATACCATTCATCGCTTGCATGCATAAAATGAAGTCCATATTCTTCATAATATTTTTTCTGACGGCTCTCGATCATATCAATAATCTCTCCAGCCTCTTCTTTCGTAAAAAGTTCCAGCGGATAAAGATTGTCTCTGTACTTCGTGATACCCGCAGGCACAACAGAGACACTGCGCATAAACGGAAGATATTTTGACAGATCGTCCATCGTGCGTTCCAGCTCTTTTCCATCATTCACACCTTTACAACACACGATCTGACCATTCATCTCCACATGACCTTCATAAAGCTGATCTAAAAATTTCAACTTTTCTCCTGCAAATCGGTTATTCAGCATTTTACAACGAAGTTCCGGGTTCGTAGTCTGCACGGAAATGTTGATCGGCGCCAGCTGCATCTTGATAATGCGGTCTACGTCCTTTTCTTTCATATTAGTCAGCGTAATATAATTTCCCTGTAAGAAAGAAAGTCTGGAATCATCATCTTTAAAATATAAGGTCTCTCGCATATTCGGCGGCATCTGATCAATAAAACAAAAAATGCATTTATTGCTGCATGATTTGTAATCACTCATCAACTGATTCTCGAATTCGATACCAAGATCGTCATCGTAATCCTTGTCGATTTCCAGAACCCATTCTTCTCCATCCGGTTTGCGAATAAGCACTTCTATATATTCGTCCTTTATCATATAACGATAATCAAACACATCTTCAATTGACTGATCATTGATCGACAGCAGTACATCTCCCGGTTCAATCTCCAATTCTTCTGCGATGGAGCCCGGATAGACTTCCTTAATCAAATGTTCTACCTTCTTCATCTGGATTCCATCCTCCTTTCTTCGTTATTTATCATTTATAATCTGTTATCAACGTTTATCTTTTCATTTTCAGCTTTCGCATTTCTTGCACTTTTTATGTGCTCTGCTTCGTTGATCTGCTTCAGAGCCCTTACATATCCGCCAATCAGCATCAATGTCATAAAAATCCAGATAATCGGCTCTGTATAGATAACTCCAGTGTATCCCAAAACTGGCACGATCCAGATCGTGGATACTATTTTCAACACAAGTTCCAGAATACTGGACGCCACCGGAATGACTTTATGTTCCAGCCCCTGAAGAGAACAGCGCAATACAAACAGTGGTCCAAGTACAAAATAAAATGACGTATTTCTTGTCAGATAACGGTATGCCGTATCCAAAATATAGGTATCATTACTGCTTGTGATCCAATGAATCAATGGGTGTCCAAATATCCAGCAAAATGTGGTAAATATAACTCCCTGCACAAGTACGATCACAAATGCCTGATGGATTCCCTTTTTTATCCGGTCATATTCTCCTGCCCCCAGATTCTGGCTGGCATAAGTCGTCATAGCCATGCCTGTACACAGCATCGGAACATTGGTCAGTTCCTCGATTCTTCTTGCCGCAATATGCGCCGTCACAATCTTCGTACCAAGTCTGTTTACTGCAGTCTGGAAAATCACGGTACCGATACTCACAAAACAGGACATCATACCAAGTGAAATTCCAAATACGGTCATCTCCTGATACTTTCTCCTCTGCATCTGCCATTCCTGCCCCTTTGGTACAAGTTCCCGGAACCTAAAAAGCAAGTATGCCATACACAGAACTCCTGCAATACACTGGGCAATATTGGTCGCATGCGCTGCACCGCGAAGTCCCATGGAAAATGTATGCACAAAAAGAATATCCAGAAAAATGTTCAAAATGACTGCAACTGCAAGGCATAAAAGCGGAATCCGGCTTTCTCCGACCGCTCTCAATATATTGGCACTGTAATTGTAAAGAGAAATGAATGCTGTCCCCATAATAATAATTCGGATATATTGAAGTGCCTCTTCCATAATATCTGCCGGTGTGTCCAATATATGCAAAAGCCCTTCTATCCCAAGAAGCGCACCTACTGTAAGAATCAGCGTCATTGCAACTGTCATAATAAAACTTCCTGCCACATAACGTCGCATATTCTTATAATCTCCTGCTCCAAAACATCTGGATATCGGAATTCCAAATCCCTGGGTCACTCCATTCACAAAACCAATAATCAGATTCGCAATAACTGCTGTTGCACCAACTGCTGCAAATGCCTGTGTCCCTACATAAGTGCTGACAATTTTACCATCTGCCAGATTATATAATTGTTGTAAAAGATTTCCAAAAATAATGGGCAGGGCAAAGGTCATTATAACCTTTGCCGGACTGCCCTTCGTCAATTCCCTCATAGAATAACATTTACTCTTTCTGCTAAAACCAATGTATGAACTATCTCTGAACTCTTGCTCCTGCACCACCCATGATAGCTTCTACTTCTTTCTTGCTAGCCATAGTTGTGTCTCCAGGTGTTGTCATAGCAAGTGCTCCGTGAGCTGCTCCGTAGTTAACCGCAAGCTCTGCATCCTCTGTTGTCATCAGTCCATAGATAAGTCCTGATGCGAAAGAGTCTCCTCCACCTACACGGTCCATGATTTCAAGTCCCTTGTAGTCTTTTGCTTTGTGGATTTCTCCATCTGCCCAGCAGATAGCGCTCCAGTCGTTCACTGTAGCTGTCTTAACCTCACGAAGAGTTGTTGCAACAGCTTTGAAGTTCGGGTATGTCTTAGCTGCTTCATTGATCATCTTCTTGTATCCGTCAAGATTAAGCTGCTTGAGATCTTTGTCGTTACCCTCAATCTCAAATCCGAGGCATGCTGTAAAGTCTTCCTCGTTACCGATCATAACGTCTACATATTTTGCGATCTCTTTGTTCACTTCCTGAGCTTTCTCCTGTCCACCGATTGCACTCCACATAGAAGGACGGTAGTTCAGATCGTAAGATACGATTGTTCCATACTTCTTAGCTGCCTTGATAGCTGCAAGTACAGTCTCACATGACTGCTCGGAAAGAGCCGCATAGATTCCGCCTGTATGTAACCAGCGAACTCCAAGCTCACCAAAGATATAATCAAAATCAAAATCTTCCGGTGTTGCCTGAGCGATTGCTGTATTCGCACGGTCAGAGCATCCTACTGCACCACGGATACCAAATCCACGCTCTGTAAAGTTGATACCATTTCTGCAGATACGTCCGATTCCGTCTGTCTTCTTCCAGTTAATTAAAGATGTATCTACTCCACCCTGAAGAATAAAGTCCTCCATCAGTTTGCCAACTTCGTTATCAGCAAATGCTGTGATAACTGCAGTCTTCATACCGAAACATCTTCTAAGTCCGCGGACAACGTTGTACTCTCCGCCGCCTTCCCATGCACGGAAGTTTCTTGCTGTACGGATTCTTCCCTCACCCGGATCAAGACGAAGCATAACCTCACCTAATGATACTGCGTCAAACTGGCACTCCTCTTTTGGTCTTAAATTCAGATTCATTTTCATTTCCTCCTAGGATTAAATTATTAAAATTATAAGTAATCCATATATCATCATCGGTACTATTATACAATCAACACTCTGGAAAATCCAGCACGAAATACTCGAAAATAGGGAAAACCTGCAAAAACCGTGAATTTCTATAAAAATTAATGCTTTATAGCAAATCTTGACAGCAGTTTCTTCTGCTCTTTGTAATCCGGCATATACTTCTCCACTTCTTTCCAGAATGCTTTCGAATGATTCATAAATCTGCGGTGTGCCAGCTCATGGATCACTACATAATCCACAATCCGGTCCGGCACAAACAACAGTCTGCAATTAAAATTGAGATTTCCTTCACTGCTACAGCTTCCCCATCTGGTCTTCTGATTCCGCATAGTGATCCGTCCGTAACTGACACCCATAACAGATGCGTAATACGACACCTTTTCTTCTATAAATGTCTGTATACGCTCTCTATCGCTTTCTTCTGTCACTTCCGGAAGATACACAATATCCGGGCGGTTGTCTCTTGAAAGAACCAGTTTTCTCTTCTTAAATATCCAATCTGCATGTCCCTCAATAAATTCCTGCACAGCATAATCCATCACCTGCATCGGAACTCTGGCACAGACCGTCCCATCTGCTTTCACCTGAAGTCCCATCGAACGTCTGGATGAGCGGATGATCTGTACCTCTACCGGTTCTTCATTTTTCTGTTCTACCCTATATATTTTCATTTGATCCATAATTCACCACCATATATCAGTTTCACAATCGCACAACACATCTATCGTCTTCCTTTTATTATTAAGATAAGGTTCTCTTTTTCTTCTCATAATCATACCAAATCTGACATTAATTAACAATTGTAGGATAGATTATCTTTTCATATCATGGTATGATTATGATGCCTGATGGGATTGTAAAAATCCATTCAAGAATGCCGAGGCATTCTTGCTGCGAGGTGCGCGTCATGCAATTGCATGACATACTTCTACTGTGCACCTCTGCAATCCTGCCGGAGGCTAGCTAAATACATAATTTTTGAATTATGTATGCTGTATTGATAAAAGAAAGGAGCACTAAGATTTTGAGACCTATAGAAAAACTCATTGAAAAAAGAAAAGAAGAATTCATCCGCAACAATCTGATGTCGGATGAGTTTATTGATTTTATACAGAAGAACAAAAAACCAATGGACAAACTGCTCTCTTACTATGCCTGCGCAATTATGGAAGTAGAGACAAAATTCCGTGTTCTGGATCATCAGTATTCTCTGGAATACGACCGCAACCCGATTGAAGACATCAAATCCCGTGTCAAATCCTGGGAGAGCCTTATAAAAAAAGTCCGCCGGAAAGAAATCCCTCTGACACTCTCTTCTATTGAAGAGAATATTCACGATATTGCCGGAGTACGCGTCGTCTGTTCTTTTCCTGATGACATCTACATGCTTGCCGACTGCCTGTTAAATCAGGATGACATCACACTGATTGAAAAAAAGGATTACATAAAAAACCCAAAACCGGGCGGATATCGAAGTCTTCATCTGATTATCAGCGTGCCAATCTTTCTTCAGGACGAAAAGCGCATGGTTACTGTAGAAGTTCAGCTTCGAACCATAGCCATGGATTTCTGGGCAAGTCTGGATCACAAGATCCGCTATAAAAAAAATATTCCGGAAGACAAAGCTCTCTATCTCCAGAATGAGATGCTGGAATGTGCCGAAATCAGCGCCGACCTCGACCGTCGTATGCAGAATGTCCGTGATGTTATCTCGAAAAATGTACCAAAAGAAGAAAAAATCCCATTTCTCGGAGAGCTGATTTAGACTTGATTTCTCCAAATGATTCCGATTATCTTTATATCATAGTTGGGGCAAAAGCCCCAACTATGATGCCTACGGATTGTTCCGTGCTTTGCACTCCCACAACCCTGGCATCATTTAATTGATCAAATACTATTCATCTATTACTCAATCATAGCTTTTCCCTATATCTAACTATAATATTTATTAATATCGCCGATATGTCATCTAGTATTATTACACAAATCTATTTGATATTTTTTACATTTTCCTGTACAATATGCCTTGCATTAGAAAAACGCGTTTTGATCAAGACTACTTTTTAAACAACAACAAAACAAGGTTATTTTAAAGGAGAATTATAAAATGGAACCAAATCAGAAAAAAGCGAACGGTCTGGCGCTCATTCCTTTCGCAGTATTTGTAGGGGTTTACCTGGCTACAGGAATCACCTTGAATGCGATGGGTGTTGAGATGGCATTCTATCAGCTACCTACTCCAATTGCTTCATTTATCGGTATTATTGTTGCTTTTGCTATGTTCAAGGGAAAATTTGATGACAAGTTATCTGTTTTCCTTCACGGTTGTGGAGAAGAAAATATCATGATCATGTGTATGGTCTTCTTGTTTGCCGGAGCATTTACATCTGTTTCTTCCGCAATGGGCGGTGTTGACTCCGTTGTAAATCTGGGTATGACTTTCATTCCTCCACAGTTCATCGCTGCAGGTGTTTTCGTAATATCAGCATTCATTTCCATCTCAACAGGAACTTCTGTTGGAACGGTTACTGCTGTAACACCAATTGCACTTGGACTTGCACAGGCCGGTGGACTCAATCAGTTCCTCGTGGTAGGTGCTACGATCGGTGGATCTATGTTTGGAGATAACTTATCCATGATTTCCGATACAACCATCGCTGCCACACGAACACAGGATGTAGAGATGAAAGACAAATTCCGTGCCAACTTTAAGATTGCTCTTCCTGCTGCACTTGTAACATTTGTTTTATTACTGATTTTCGGTCGTCCGGAAACTTTACCTGCAGTACAGGAATACTCTTACAATATTATAAAAGTTCTGCCATACATCTTCGTACTGGTTGCATCACTGCTCGGTGTCAATGTATTCGCAGTTCTGACTGGCGGAATCCTGTTCTCCGGTGCTATCGGTCTTGCAACCGGAAGCTTTTCCGCACTGGAACTTGCCAACAATGTTTATAACGGCTTTTCCGGAATGTTCGAAATCTTCCTGTTATCTATGATCACAGGTGGTCTTGCTAAAATGGTAGAAAAAGAAGGCGGCTTAGAATGGCTTCTTCAGAAAATCAGCAAAGTTATCAAGAACCGTCAGACTGCAGAGCTCGGTATCGCTGTCATGACTTCTCTGACTAACATTGCAACAGCCAATAACACAGTTGCAATCCTGATCGACAGTACAATTGCAAAAGATATCAGTAAGGAATACGGTGTGGATCCAAAACGTACCGCTTCCCTTCTCGACATCTTTGCCTGTGCTTTCCAGGGAATCCTGCCATATGGTGCACAGATTTTATTTGCCTGCGCTCTTATGGAGAATCTGAACAGCCCGTTCCAGGTAATCACGCAGTGCTGGTATCAGTTCATCCTGATGGCATTTGCAATCCTGTCCATCTTCTTTGCAAAAGGTGTAGATACGAAAAAAGCAACAAACTAATATGTGAGGTTATAAAAAAATATGATAGAACAGTACTTAAAAGGTCTGAAAGTTCCAAAAGATGAACTGACCGCAATTGAACGTAACAAATTGCTGAATGAAGGAAAAGACGTAGACCGGATTATGTGCTGCATAGATTCAGGGGAGACATTGGCTCCCCTGATTGGCTGTACTCTTCCGGAATATTACTTTTCTGCCGAGAAAATGTGTGAACTCGAGGAATATATCTATAATAAGTTCCACTCTGACGGAGCCGGTCTGTCCACAACCTTGCGCGGCATGGCTGAGGCTATGGGATCAAAAATCAAATATTCTGATTACAACATTGCCCAGCTCGAGACTCCTGCCATTTCAAGTCTGGATGAAGCAGACAAATTAAAACTGATAAATGTAGATGAAGACGGACGCCTTCCTATTATTTTAAAAGGTCTGAAAATGGTCAAAGAAAGACTTGGAGACAAAGTCCCTGTGAGCGGGACTGTCACTGGACCATTTACCGTTGCCTCAATGCTTGTTGGAACAGAAAATCTTCTGAAAGGTATGGTAAAACAACCGGATAAAGTCCTTCAAATGATGGACATCATTACAGAAAATAATAACCGTTACATCCAAAGACTCCTGGACATGGGCGTAGGAGTTGGATTTGCAGATCCGGTAAGCTCCACTTCTCTTCTTCGTGTGAAACAATATGAGAAATTTTCACTTCCATTTTTCCAAAAGAATGTAGACTTTATCAAAAGCCAGGGTGGGGGATGTGGTCTTCATATCTGTGGTACAAGCCGTAAATTATGGGAACTTCTGATTCCGACCGGAATCGGTACATTTGGTCCGGACAATGTCGAGGATATGGCAGAAGCCAAGGAAATCCTCGGACCATATATGTGCATTCAGGGAAATGTCCCTCCTGTAGAAGTCATGCGTCTTGGAACTCCTTACGATGTTCTTCGCGCATCCAGAGAAAGTATCCGGAAAGCTTATGACTCCCCGAAAGGTTTCGTGCTGACATCCGGATGCCAGACTCCGATGTTCACACCAGAAGAAAATATGACTGCACTTATGGATGCAGCCCGTATCTTCGGGCATTATCCGATCGATCAGGATTTATTAAGGATGGAGGATTAATCCTCCATCCTTTTAAAATTCAAAATCTGCATAATCTTCCGGCAGGAATCTGTGATAAATGATATGACAGCCTTCATCTTTAAAGCAATAATAGTATCTGTCCTCACTTCCCTCTGGAAATCTCACATAGAAATCAAACTCTCCGTTATTCATCTCTTCTGTGATTGTGTTTTCACTATACTGACCAAACAATTCCAGAATCTTTTTCTTCGTGCAGCCATGTTCTCTCACCAGTTCAATCAGTTCTTTGATAAATTCATTTTCAGCGGTATGCTCATGCACATACTCACTTCCCTGCTCCGGAATATGGAAGCAGAAACGATCTTTTTTATGTGTTACAGCAATTTCTCCGAGTCTTGCTTTCATATCTTCCGGTAAATGTGTCAGTCTCTCTGCCATCTCCTCCACTGTATCCTCAGTATCAAAGAAATGATTCAGCGTGCTGAGTGGATAATATAATCTTACATCTTCTTTTCTATATCCCAGCTTTGCCTGCTCTTCCTTTACAATATCAATCAGGCTCTGTTCCAAACGTTTATATTCCATCTTACCAATCTCCTTTTTACTGCTTTATTTCTTATCAGACACATAGTTGTTCCTGCCTGCTTTCTTCGTATATAAATGATACTTACGGAACATTTCGCACTTCCACAATCCCGGCTCATTATACTACATCCACCTGTATTGTACCATTCTTTCTATAACATTTCGGAATGAACTGCAATTATTTCCATGAAGTTTGACATGGACCCTGTCTATCCCTTATACTAATTTACAGAAATATTCCCGGTATTCCATGTTGCCAGGACATCCCCATATGATGCCTGTAAACTCATTTATTACATTTGAAAATATGTCGGGAATGATACGAAATTCATACATGACAGGAGGATGATAATTATTATGATTATAAAAAATGGACTCGTCGTTGATCCGGCTTTGGGACTTTCCGAAAAGATGGATCTTGCGATTGAAAATGGAACAATTCTGAAAATAGAAAAAAACATTGATACAGATCAAGTTTCAAATGATACCGAAATCCTGGACGCCACAGGACTTGTCGTTGCCCCGGGACTGATTGATACTCATGTACATTTCCGCGATCCGGGATTTACTTATAAGGAAGATCTTCATACCGGTGCACTTGCTGCTGCAAAAGGCGGATTTACAAGTGTCATCTGCATGGCAAATACTTCACCGGTTGTTGACAGTCTCCCTGTGCTCAAAGATCTGATCGACCGCGAGAAAAATGAAGACATCCGTATCTTCCAGGCAGCTGCCATTTCCTGCTCTCTGAAAGGAAAAGAAGCTGTCGATATGGAGGCTATGAAAAATGCCGGTGCATGTGGCTTCACCGATGACGGAATCCCTCTCCTGGACGCTGATTTCTGTTACCGTGCTATGGAACATGCCGCAAAATTAGATGTACCTGTAAGTCTCCATGAGGAAGATCCTTCTTTTATTCAGAATAATGGAATCAATCACGGTGCTATATCTGAAAAGCTTGGCGTTTATGGTTCCCCTTCCATTGCCGAGGAATCGTTGGTTGCCCGTGACTGTCTTCTGGCACTTCGCTCCGGCGCAGATGTTGTTATCCAGCATATCAGCTCTGGTGTCTCTGTAGAAATGGTCCGCACTTTTAAAGCCCTCGGTGCTAAAATTCACGCAGAAGCAACACCGCATCATTTTACTCTGACTGATGAGGCACTTCTGACTTACGGAACGCTGGCCAAAATGAATCCGCCACTTCGCACCGCAAAGGACCGCCAGCAGATCATCGAAGGTCTTGCAGACGGAACCATTGACCTCATTGCCACCGATCATGCTCCTCATAGCATGGAAGAAAAGAATAAACCTCTTACAGAAGCACCAAGCGGAATCACTGGTCTTGAGACTTCTCTTGCACTTGGCATCACAAGTCTTGTAAGACCTGGGCACCTGACTCTGTTACAGCTTCTGGAAAAAATGACTGTCAATCCGGCAAAGCTTTACCATCTCCCATACGGACGGATCAAAGAAGGTGCTGCTGCCGATCTGGTTATCTTTGATCCGGAAGAATGCTGGAAACCTGGCAATTACGCTTCCAAATCCTGCAATACCCCGTTTACCGGACAGGAACTTTTCGGAAAAGTAAAATATACAATCTGTGGCGGTAAAACTGTTTATTCTGATAAATAATGTAAATAATCACTTCATAAAAGTCAAAAGACAGGAAAAAGAACTTCCATACTTACACAAAAAGTTCTCTATCCTGTCTTTTTAATAATCACTTTGATATTAAATATCTTCTTGAGCAGTTCCATAATGTATAGCTGTCCCAGTATTTCTGTTCAGTGGCATTAATCTTCAATTATTCTCGCTTTTCCATTTTTCAAATCTACTTCGATGGTCAATAACCTATCTGGGAAATTATCTTCATTCACCGTAATTCCTTTACTGGTATCGATTACCGGCGCCGAATTGATTTCTTTATGATATTTATCAAAATCAATTATCATTTTCCCATTCTTTTTTTCCCACATGATTCCGATATAATTCTTATATTTCTCAACATAAGAACGCCCATTCTTCTTCGATGAAGCTGACTGTTTTTATCAACATAGTCTTTCAGTTGCGCCTCTTTACTTTTCAACTTGACCGATGCCTCTTCGAACCCCTCCAGATTTCCTGCCGCGTCTAGCATCATACATTCCCGTTTCTGCTTTCGCACTTTCCTCTCAAGAACTCTCTGCACCTGTGTCTGTTTGTAGAGCTTGTCGTTTGCAACCATATCTTCTGTTGGAAAATGTCTCTGCTCATTTACTCCTGGAATGAATGGGCATTTATGGTGTTTGCAATTAATTCTCAGAATCCCGTCCGTCTATTTTTTTCTTAATTTTATTTTTGTGGGCGGCAAATGGGTGGCAAATTCACTGAATCGCACTGAACACAGTCGAGAAACCGCCTATTTACGCGATAGTGAGCAAACAGTTTCTACGTGATCGCAGAACGGGAACATATCAACCGGCTGAATCTTTTCCACCTTATAATGATGCTTTGTCAGATATTTCAAATCTCTTGCCAACGTCTCCGGATTGCAGGAAATGTAGATGACTTTCTTCGGTGATAACTTTACAACAGAAGATAAGAATCTTTCATCACTTCCGGCTCTCGGCGGATCCATAAATACCACATCGGCTTTTTCACCTTTTGCTGCCATCTCGACCATAAATCTTCCGGCATCTCCCTGATAAAATGCAGCATTCGTGATCTTATTCTCTTTCGCATTGATTCTGGCGTCTTTTACTGCATCTTTGTTTAGCTCCACGCCAATCACCTTACCGGCTTTCTTCGCAGCAATCAGCCCAATTGTTCCAATTCCGCAATACGCATCAATCACCGTCTCTTTTCCTGTCAGGCCGGCATAATCGATGGCAGTCTGATATAAAATCTCTGTCTGCACCGGATTGACCTGATAAAAGGACTTCGGTGAAATACGAAACATACAGCCACATAATCTGTCTTTAATAAACCCCGGACCGAAAATCGGCTTTTCCCGGTCTCCCAGAACCATGCTTGTCTGTCTGTCATTTACATTTAACACAACGGTCGTAATCTCCGGATGCGCTTTTCTAAGCGCTTTTACAAAATTATTTTTCGACGGAAAAATCGGCGAACCTGTGACAAGGACGACCATAATCTCTCCGGTAGAGAATCCACGTCGAATCAGCACATGACGCAGAAGTCCATAACCTGTGTCCTCATCATATGTCCGGATTTTAAATGATTTCAACATTCCACGAATCGTCCGGATAATCTCCTGACTCTTCTCATCTTCAATCAGGCAATTCTCCACCGGAACTACTCTATGCGTTCCTTCTTCGTAAATACCGGAAATAATATTTCCTTTCCGGTCACGGTCAAATACCGCATGCACTTTATTCCTGTAATAATATGGATTCTCCATTCCGATGATTGGACAGACCTTCCCGTATGCTCCAAGAAGACTCTGTTCTTTTTTCTGCTTTTTCTTAAGCTGCTCTTTATAAGGAATACCCTGAAACTGGCAGCCACCACATTTCTTCGATATATTACATTTCATAATTTCCAACTCACCTGTTACCGTTCATACACTTTTCAGACGGTAACACTCCTCTTTCATCTATAACTGTTCAGAACCCCACCACACAAATTCGCAAAACCGCACGATACTCGTGCTTTCCCACTGCTACGCAGCTAATTTTGCTCATATGTGGGGTGGTAACTCTATTCGAGTCACCTTGAAATAAGAAAAACCGCTACTTACATGCAAGCATGACGCATCAATTTTTCTTATTTCAAGGGGTTCGGAATAGTTATCTTCTATTATAAATTGTAGACATTTTCCCTGCAACCTTTTATAATCAAATCATGTTGTTATTTAAAGGAGATATCAAATGAATACTAATCAACACAATCGCGAATCTTTTGGCAGTCGTTGGGGCTTTATCCTCGCCTGCATCGGCTCCGCCGTCGGCATGGGAAATATCTGGATGTTTCCAACCAGAGTGTCCCTTTACGGAGGCGGCTCTTTCCTGATTCCTTATATATTTTTTGTTGCCCTCATCGGCTTCACCGGAGTCATTGCAGAAATGAGCTTTGGCCGTGCTACCAGATCTGGTCCGGTCGACGCATTTGGCTGCGCCTGCGAGGCAAACGGCAAACGAAAACTCGGAGAAGCCCTTGGCATGATTCCAGTTCTCGGTTCCCTTGCAATGGCAATCGGATACACCGTCGTTATGGGCTGGATTTTAAAATATGCAATCGGTACCCTGACCGGTTCGACTCTTGCCCCAGATAATGTAGAAGAATATGGAAATGCTTTTGGCAGTATGGCTTCTGCATTTGGAAATAATGGATGGCAGATTGGCGCTTTGATTATCTGCATGTTAATCCTCATGCTCGGTGTCGGGGGCGGAATCGAACGTGCCGGTAAAATCATGATGCCACTTTTCTTCTGCCTGTTTATTATTCTGGCAGTTTACGTTGCATTCCAGCCGGGAGCCATTAATGGATACCGCTACATTTTCCGGGTGGATCCGGAAATGCTGGCATCCCCGTCTACATGGATTTTTGCTCTTGGGCAGGCATTTTTCTCCCTGTCTGTTGCGGGAAATGGAACTCTGATTTATGGTTCCTACCTGTCAGATAAGGAAAATATACCCGCTTCTGCCGCAAAAGTAGCACTTTTTGACACCATCGCCGCAGTCCTTGCAGCCCTGGTCATCATTCCAGCTATGGCAACCACCGGAGCACAGTTAAATCAGGGAGGACCGGGACTATTATTCATCTTCCTGCCGAATCTGATTCGTTCCATGCCGGGAGGCCGGATCATTGCAATCATTTTCTTTGCAGCCGTATTCCTTGCAGGGATGACATCACTAATCAACTTATACGAAGCACCAATTGCAACGGTACAGGAAAAACTACATTTATCCCGCGTACCTGCATGCGGTGTCATTGCAGTAATCGGAATCATCGTTTCACTTCTGATTCAAGGCATCGTCTCCACATGGATGGATATTCTTTCTATATACATTTGTCCACTGGGCGCGGGGCTCGCCGGAATCATGTTCTTTTGGGTATGTAAGAAAAGCTACGTCGAAGAACAAGTCAATAAAGGCCGGGAACGGAAATTCACCAAATACTTCATTCCTGTCTGCAAATACATCTATGTACCAATCTGCTTTATCGTACTGATTCTTGGAATCGCACTTGGCGGGATTGGCTAACAAAAAAATCGGGATACTCTACATGATAGGATATCCCGATTCTTTTTTTACATATCAAACTCTATGATGCGCTTTCTGCTTTATCTCCAACTCGAAATCTTGCCATGCAGATCAAAGTCGCCACTGCCACAATCACTCCACCTGCAAATCCAATATCCTTCAGTGAAATCTTTGTATACACTGTTCCGCCAAACCAGGTTCCGCAGCCAATTCCCAGATTGAAAATTCCTGAGAAGATCGCCATAGCAACAGATGATGCAGCCGCAGAGACACAACCAATCAACTCTGCCTGAAAGCTTACCTGAAATGCCATAATCGCCAGTCCCCATCCAGCACATACCAAAATCACGGTATACATATTGACTGAAGCTGGATATAAGAGCAGCAGAGCTGCCACAACACCAATCATAACGGTCTGAACAAAAGCATACCGATGATCATCATAATATCTTGAGAACAAATAACTTCCTCCAAGCCCGGCTACTCCGAATAACATCAATGCCATAGTTACCCAGTTACTCGGAAGCCCTGCTACCTTCTGCAAAAACGGCTCGATATAACTGTAGCTTGTATAATATCCGGTCGCCACAAGAAATGTAATTACATAAATGCTCATCAATCTTGCATTTTTGAAAAGCTCCGGAAGCTGTCCCACGGAAAATGATTCTGTTCCTTCCAGCTTGGGAAATACAAATGCCAGATAGCCAAGTACCAGAAATGAAACTATCGCCACACATAAAAATGTCATTCGCCAGCCGATCTGAAGTCCGATCATTCGGCCAAGCGGCATTCCAATTACCATGGCAATTGACGTTCCGGTAATAATTGCACTAAGAGCCTTTGACTGATGCTCTTTCGCCACAACCCGAACTGCAACCGGTGATGCGATCGCCCAAAAAATGGAATGTGCACACGCCACACCAATACGTGACAATACAAGAAAGGTAAAGCCACTTGAAATTACCGACAACACCTGACATACCGCAAACACACTTAACGTTCCAAGCAGCAATTTCTTCGGCTGTATCCTGCACACTAACAACATCAGCGGCAGCGACAATAACGTCACAGTCCAGGAATAGGCTGTAATCATCACGCCCGCCTGAGCCTCCGTCATATGAAACTCATTAGAAATATCCGTCAAAAGCCCAATCGGCATAAATTCCGAAGTATTTACCAAAAACGCTGAAATCGTCATACCGATCAACGGGAGCCACTCCCGTAAAGTCATCTTCGTCTTCATCTATAATGTCCTCGCTATTCTTTAAAATCATTATTTTGTCCGCGGACAATTATAGTATAATAGCTAAGTAGTGTCAATAAAATCAAATAATTATACACACCCGGAAATCTCCTAAAATGAATAACGAAACAGTTGAAAAGCCACACATTTCATGATAATCTATAACCGCTTTAAGAGAAGCAATCTGCAACTCTTTCAAAGTTCTAAGTCGTAAGACATCTCATTTCGGTGTTTCATGTTCGAAACTGCTATCCGATATGAAGAGAAATGTAACTGTAGGCATAGATATTCTATTGCAAAGATGAATCGAAAACTTTATAATGAAAAGAGCAATGGGATATTCTTCAATAATATTTATGGAATAAAATATATGCAAAGAAAGGACTATTTCAATCTATGAATACTGCAGCATTTATACAATTTTTGTTAGAACGCTTCAAAATCGAACATTCAAAACGTGACCGCTCTGGCGTTTATGGATTTACTCAGCGTTTGATGGCATATAACTCCAACAAAATCGAAGGAAGCACCCTGACCGAGGAACAAACCGCCTCTCTCTTTGATACCGGAGTCCTCCCAAAATCTGAAGACTATTACCGTGCAAAAGATGTAGAAGAAATGAATGGTCATTTCCTAATGTTCAATAAAATGCTTAATACTCTGGACCTCGAACTCGCAGAAGAACTAATTAAAGCTTTTCACTATGAGCTAAAAAGCTGGGTATTCGAAGATCGCGCAAATGGCTACGCAATCGGCGATTATAAAAAGCGTCCTAACATGATAGGCATATATGAAACAGTATTTCCAAGCCAGGTATCCGATGAAATGTCACAATTATTAGCCTGGTACAATAATCAGGATATTTCCCTAGAAACACTTGCCGAATTCTATGCCTGCTATGAAAGTATTCACCCATTTCAGGATGGAAATGGACGAACCGGGCGTATGATTCTCTTCCGCGAATGCCTGTATCACGGCATTGCTCCATTTATCATCGAAGACGCTAATCGCCCAGAATATCTCGATGCCCTGAAATCATACCGTCAAGGAAAAGACGTGACAGCATTGACTTCATTATTTCAAAAAGAACAGGAATACTACTGGAATCGTTGTCAGTACTTTCTGGCAGAATAAATGTATATGCGAAAGAGGTCCGGCTGGACCTCTTTACTTTACTTCAAATGCCCGATTCATCTCTTTTCTTCCATAGTACATCAACATCTCTTTGTATACTTCGTTCATTTACTCCATATTCATTGGCTTCGGCTGCTTTATTTACAATGTACCCGTTCAGTAGTTTTGTATAAATTCCAAGTACACGCTCGATTTTGCCATTCTTGTATTCTTCCATATTGCTCCTCCGTATCGGCTCATTTCTTATGCCATTATACGTTTTGCAAATGTCAGAAACTGTCTCTCTGCAAAAGTTTTTCTATAAAATTGCTATTTTCTTCCACCTTAATCAATCAAATCGTTCTGAAATCTGGACAAATGTTCATATGGCAGAATGAGGCGCCCACGATACAGTCCGCAGCCGTCGTTAATCAGGCTGTTATTCATTGCTGCGAACATATTAACATCAAGGTCTTTTAAATCTAAATTAAAAAGTTTCATTCCGCGCTCGTATGCCTCATCGAAGTAAATGCATTCCCCTTTTGGAACTGCATCTCTTCTTGCTCGTTCATGCTCCTGACGCTTCTCATACCCCAAGTGATTCGCCGGTCCGATTTCCGCGATGTCGTCCATTTTCTTTGTTCGAAGCTGCACTTCCATATAGCTTCTGGACGTATTATCATAAAATGTGATATGTAAAGACTGATAACCGTACATGGTCGGGTTGGATATGAAATCTCTGTAATATGGCTTTACTTCGCCGTCCAACAAGTCTGATTTACTCTCCCGGACTCCTTTTGCCGGCTCGGCTGTAAAGCCGCGTTCTTCCAGAAATCCCGGCAGCGCATTGGCTATCTGATAAAGATATTTCATCTCTTCCTCTTCGAGATTCTGTCCCGGCTTCAGATGACATTTCGGCAATGCAATTACAATCCGATATGCGATAATATCCCGAAAACAGCTCAGTTTTTCTTTTAAATCTGCCACGGCCGGATATGTTCCATGTTCCTCATAATAATTATAAATGTATTCCACAATGTAGCCGTTGAATTTTTCTTCTGTACGTATCAAAGATTTGATTCTTCCACGAAATGTAAAGGCGAGAAATGGAAATTCTTTTGCCATGTACTTGTAAAATTCCCGGATTTTCTGTGACTGGGAAGTCAGGAAATCGTTGTGCTCCAGCATTTCCTGTACTTGAAGGAGACAATTGCTATGCACAAGGTCGATTTCATTATGTGTCCGCTTTGCTTCTTTTCTCAAATCTGTCATATAATTTTGTATAATTTTAAAGATCGTATCCCCGGAATATAAATAATCGTTTAATGTAACCATCTGTCAGTCTCCTTTACTCGTCTGGATTCAATGGATAAATGCTGTATCTACTGCATTTCTCATCATCAACCGAATCTCTTCATCGGTAATTCTATAATGCTCCTGAATAAATTGCAATTCTTTTGTCATGGTTGTGTTGCTGACGGTCCGGTTATCTGTGTTGATCGTCACCTTGATCCCGTTGTCCAGGAACTCCCGAAGCGGATATTGACTTTCGCTTTCTACAGCTTTCGTCTGAAGATTGCTGATCGGGCACATCTCGACACCGATTCCTTTTTCCCGGATCATTTTCTGGACTTCTGAATTACCTCGCATGGCGATTCCATGTCCAATTCGAAGTGCTCCTGCCTCTACGGAATCCAGAATGTTCTGCACGTTTCCACACTCCCCGGCATGAATGGTAAATGGCATTCCAAGCTTTTTTGCTTGTCCAAATAACTCCATGAATTCTGACATCGGATAGATGGCCTCAGCTCCTGCAAGGTCTGCCGCGCACACACCATTTCCAAGGTATTCTCTTGCTGTCCGGATCATACGGAGATTCTCCTCATAGCTGTGATGGCGCATGGCACAGGTAATAATGCCATAATCCACACCGAACTCATTTTTTCCACGATTCATCCCCCGAATGACTGCCTCTATCACCTGACCGCAGCTTAAGTTTTCATTTTCTGATAAAAGCGGGGCAAACCGCACTTCCGCGTACCGGACATTTTCCTGACTCATACTTTTTAATACGTCATACCCTGCCAGCTCCAGTCCTTCCTCGTCCTGCAGACACTGTCCTGGAAGATCGAATTTCTCCAGATATTCCTGAAGGCTCTGGCAGTCATCAGATACATGAATTTCAGAAGGCTCTACTTTTCTTCCAAGACGGCTTTCCAGAAATTCCCGACTCAGTGAACCGTCCAGGTGACAGTGCAGTTCTATTTTCGGCAATGCTTTCAATTCTTCCAATGTCATAGCTTATCCCACTTTCTTTTATCATCTAACATAGGCTCATTATAAAACAAAGGCTATCACTTTTCAGCAATAACCTTCATTTTTTCGACAATTACTTCTACTGTATATGCCGCTTTTATTTTTCTTCTAATACAGAAGTACAGTATGGACAACGGGTTGCCTTGATACTGATTTCACTCTGACAGAACGGACATGTCTTTGTTGTCGGCTCTGCCGGTGCTTCTTCTTTTTTATTAAAAGAAAGTAATTTGTTAATTCCTTTCATCAGACAGAACAAGATCAGTGCCATGATAAGGAAATTTACAACTGCTGATACAAAACTAGATGCAAATCCTGCAACGTCTGTCATAGTGTAAGTTGCACCGCCTGTCAAAAGATTTAAGATCGGATTGATAAAGTTGTCGGTCAGAGATGTTACAATTCCGGAGAATGCGCCTCCGATAATCACACCGACTGCCATGTCCATAACATTACCGCGTAAGGCAAATGCTTTGAATTCTTCCATAAATTTTTTCATGATGAATCTTCTCCTTTGTATTTTACTCTGTATACTATCATACCATATTCTGGTCGAAGATTCCACGGCCTTCTTTTTGGCACTTTGTATTTTCTGTCTCACACTAAAGTGATGATTCAAGAATGCCTCGGCATTCTTGTTGCGAGGTGGGAGTCATCTCCCAGCTGATATTATTTGTCAACCATTGTGTTACACATGGTTGACATTTGTTTTTTTGCATGTTAAAGTATGTCTTGTATAAAATTTCAGAAAAATGAATTACTCAAGGAAAGAGAGGTCTTCTAATGATTTCAAATCAAAATACATCTACGGATCCACAGCTTTCACGCGAAGAAGCAATTGAAATACTCAACACGCCGGATGAAAATCTGGATGAGCTGATTGCCCGGGCTGAAAAACTGCGTCGAAAATACAAAGGAAATCATGTAAGTATCCACATTCTTACTAATGCCAGAAGTGGAAACTGTTCTCAGGATTGCGCTTACTGTGCTCAGTCCTGCCGTTCAAAAGCTGACATTGATAAGTACAAATGGGTCGCAGATGAGAAATTATATGCAGACAATGATTTTGTCAATGAGCATCATTTGTCACGCCACTGTATCGGACTTAGTGGAATGAAATTTACCGATGCAGAGATTGAAGAATTGGCTGAAAAAATTCGAAAAATGAAAGAACAGGGAACACACCTGTGTTGTTCTATCGGTTTTCTGACAGAAAAGCAGGCATTGATGTTAAAGGAAGCCGGACTTGACCGCATCAACCATAACTTGAACAGCAGCCGTGCTTATTATCACAACATCTGTTCCACTCACACATTTGAACAACGCGTTGCTAATATAAAAATGCTTCAAGGGCTTGGTTTTGAAATCTGCAGCGGCGGCATTATTGGTATGGGCGAAAGCAAAGAAGACGTGGTAGATATGTTACTGGAGCTTCGCGAGATCCGACCGGAGGCACTTCCAATCAACTTCCTTCTTCCAATTCCGGGAACACCTTTAGAGCACGCCGATATGTCCGCTCTCACAACTGCTTACTGTATGAAAGTCCTCTGTCTTGCAAGACTTTTAGTTCCGCAGTCCGATATCCGCTGTGCCGCAGGACGTGAGATTTATTTTAAAGGAGAAGAAAAAAATCTGCTCCGCGTCGTTGATTCCATATTTGCCTCAGGATATCTTACCGCTGGCGGACAGGGAATCAAAGATACGATCCAGGCAATTGAAGACGCCGGATTCACTTATGAGATTGAGTCCGCTTAATAAATTTAACGTCTTTGTACATCATTAAATAATAAGGAGAGTTTTACTATGACACATGACAATACAAATACACAGACATTTCGAAAAACAAGTACTTACGCTATGGTCGTAACCGCACTTATGGCAGCTGTGACCTGCATTCTCGCACCATTATCTGTTCCAATTGGTCCGGTGCCAATTTCACTTACTAACTTTGCGATCTACCTGTCTCTCTATCTGTTAGACTGGAAAAAGGGAACTTTGAGTTACCTGATTTACCTGTTGCTCGGATTGGTAGGGCTTCCGGTATTCTCCGGATTCACAGGTGGACTGGCAAAACTGGCAGGTCCGACCGGCGGATACATCATCGGATTTATTCCAATGGCAATCATCGCAGGTATTGTCATCGACAAATTCACCAACCGTGGAATCCAGATCCTTGGAATGATCGTTGGAACTGCAATCTGCTACGCATTTGGAACAGCATGGTTCTGCCTCCAGGCCGGATATACGGTAGGCGCAGCACTTGCAGTCTGTGTCATTCCTTTCATTCCTGCGGATCTGTGCAAAATGGTCATTGCAATGATTATCGGACCGATGGTTCGCAAAAGACTTGGAACTGTAGCACAGCAATAATTACACCAGATGATTTTATAAAAGCATACAGATAAAGATATAAAAAGAGATTAGAGCATCTACCAGAAATGGCAGGTGCTTTCCTTATGCTCATTTTATGGAAAGGAAGAGCGCATGGCAGGGCTTATTTTATGGGGGATGAACATGATATATCAAGAAAGATACGTTTACCATATCAAAGATGAATACTTTGAAAAAGTACAGGATTTCAACTTCATGCAGAACAAAGAGGGCGGTACACATCGTCCTATATCATTGTCATCAGAAATGTTCCCAATGTAAACAGCACAATTCCTGCAACAGATTTCGGTGTCAGTTTTTCTTGAAAAATGATCCGCGAAAATGCAATTGTTATCAAAATGCTTAATTTATCAATTGGCACAACTATGCTCGCTGGTCCCTCCTGCAATGCTCTGTAATAACATAGCCAAGAAGCTCCTGTTGCAAATCCGGACAGCGTAATGAACAGTAATTCCTTTTTTTCAATTTTACAGACTTCATCTGTTTTTCTTTTCAAAAGCACCATAAGCCATGCCATAGCCAGCACGACTGATGTACGAATTGCTGTTCCGAGATTTGAGTCAATACCAGAAATACCAATTTTCCCCAATATCGCAGTTAAGCTGGCAAATATCGCAGATAATACAGCATAAATAAACCAACTTCCAATGTGTTGTTCTCTATCCTCTGTTACTTCTTTTCTGGTAATCATCAATGCAGTTCCAATTCCAATCAGACATACACAGCCTGCTTTTTCCAACGTCAATCCTTCATGAAGAAAAATAAGTGCGAGAAGAATCGTCAAAATTGTACTGGATTTATCAATCGGCACAACTTTGTTAATATCTCCTTTCTGAAGTGCATGAAAATAACACAGCCAAGAGGCTCCTGTTGCCAATCCTGACAGCACAAGAAATAATAATGTTTGTCCGCTTATATTTTTCAATTCGGGCAATGTCCCAGTTAAAAGTACCATTATCCAAGAGAACAAAAGTACCACAATAGTTCTTAGTGCCGTTGCCACATCTGAATCTGTTTTTTGAATCCCACATTTTGCAAGAATTGCTGTAATTCCCGCAAAAAAAGACGATCCTATTGCATATAAAATCCACATATGCACTCTCCTCTGTATTATACCTGAAGTGTATTCATTTGTATTATATTCTTTGCTGGAAACAATTTCAATTTCCACACTTGCAACTCTTCAGATTTTTTACAAATTGATAATCTAAATACCCAGAAACTATTCTGTCTGCGATGACAGAGGAATTTTATTCATAATCGAGTAGGAGGGCGTGTGAAAAAACGAGAGTTTTTTCATGCGCCCAAAAAACCTTGTACCAGTTCGCTTCATCCTCCGAATCTTCATCATCCTTCAGTCCGTAGACCACTGGATAGAATGTAGGATCAACACGCCTGCCTTCCAGAATATCCAGTGCCTTCGTATGAAGCTCGAACGCTATGGAATGTCTGTCCGTACCAGCTGTCGTGATAATGAAGTGCAACGGATTCTGTCGGGCATCTGATGAACCCTTTATCATAACATCGTATCAGGAGATTCAGGAGCTATATTCACAAGTTGGTTCCTTCTCTTTATATTTTCATTCCTACTGTTCTTCGATATGTTCCAGTCCTTGGGCAATCACAGAACGCACATGTTCATCAGCAATCATATAAAATATAGTTTTTCCTTCACGTCGTTTTTTTACCAGTCCACTTATTTTCAATACATGCAGCTGATGAGATACGGCAGAATCTGTAATCTGCATTTTTTCTGCCAGTTCTCCAACACAATTTTCTGATTGGAACAGGCGAAACAGAATTTTTACCCGTGTAGGATCACCTAAAACTTTAAAAAAGTCTGTCAGACGATTCAATTCCGGTTCATCTGGAATATCATAACTACTCATTTTCACTTTCCCATGCAATCACATCCTCCTCCCTTGCTAATCATCTGGCTCTTTACAATTACAGTTTCTTTACAAACAATGCCCGAATCGCATTTAATACAGCCAGAATCATTACACCTACATCTGCAAAAATTGCAAGCCACATATTGGCAATTCCT
Source organism: Dorea sp. 210702-DFI.3.17 (assembly GCF_020560825.1). Classification (NCBI taxonomy): domain Bacteria; kingdom Bacillati; phylum Bacillota; class Clostridia; order Lachnospirales; family Lachnospiraceae; genus Dorea; species Dorea sp. 210702-DFI.3.17. The sequence goes on along the minus strand of NZ_JAJCNB010000004.1, from coordinate 62,291 downwards.
ACTGCTCCAAGAATCAGACAAATCAGTTTTACGCCAATGGCTACTGAAATATTTTGATATACAATCTTCAGACACTTTCTGGAAATCTTAATGGCAGTTGCTATCTTCATAGGATCATCATCCATAAGCACTACATCGGCGGCTTCTATGGCTGCATCAGAACCCATTGCTCCCATTGCAATACCAATGTCTGCTCTTGATAATACCGGAGCATCGTTAATTCCATCCCCTACAAATTCTTTAGGCTACAATCAATAGCGGTGTAAACGAAAAAGCAGTCTTAAACTATAGAAAAACTGCCCTTTCGTTTGCACTGCGTTTGATTTTGCCAAAGTGAACAAAGTCGCGTCCCTGTAGCCGATATGTATGGATTTTCAATTCTTGCTTTTTTTATGAATACAAGTGAGATACAAGAATTCTCTGCATTGTTACATGGTGCTTTTGAAAAATCTTGGCACGACAAATAAACCTCATTGCTGAGGCTTTTTGAAATTATTTAGTTAGTCGATTCTAAATGCGCAAAGGTATTCTCTGCTGTGGTTTTCCAAGATGACCACCACAGCATTTGCAAACAGTAACCTTGATACCATAAAGAGTTTCAAGTATCTGAGGTGTTTCCATATCTTTCAGTCGTGATAGATACTGCTTACAACCAAGAAGATTCCGACATAATGCCAGATGCTTGGTCTTGCTTCGAGTACATAGTAATCCGTAGTGTCTGATTCTAACAAATCGTTTCGGCGGTACATGCATAAGGAATCTACGGATGAATTCAACTCCGGAAATGGTGAATTCTTTCCACTTACCTTTTTCACGATAATCTTTCACATAGTATGTAACAGTATTTTCGTCCATACGGATGATGCGGTGATTACTGATAGCGATTCTATGTGTGTACTTACCAAGATAGTTAATAACAGACTGGGCACCATTGAAGGTTTTCTTGCAGTGAGGGATCCAGTCTTTTTCATAGCAGGTGTTAAGAAGCTCTTTGAAGGCATAGTGGTTGCGATATTTTACACTGCTACCATGAAACTGAAGTTTATTTTCTTCCCATAAGATTTTAAGTTCATTCAGATATTTACCCCGGAACAACTTTGATAAAACTTTTACGGGAAGAAAGAATTCTTTACCTTTATCACGCCACTGATTTTTAGCAGTCAGGCCACCGCCAAGTAGAATGACCTGTATGTGAGGATGGAAGTTCATTTCAGAGCCCCAGGTATGCAATACACAGATATATCCAACCTTTGCACCCAGATGCTTCGTGTCTGCTGTTAACTCATTGATTGTAGCTGACACAGAATGATACAGTGTATCGTATAGAAGCTGTTGGTTGCTGTAGATTAGTGGATTTAATTCTTGAGGTACTGTGAATACTATATGAAAATAAGGTGCATCCAATACATCTTCACGGCGTTTATCCATCCACATTTCTTTTGGTAAAGCCTGACACATGGGACAACATCTGTTACGACAGGAATTATAATGAATCTGGGTATGACCACAATCTTCACATATACTGATGTTAGCTCCATAGGCACCGGTCTTACAGTTGATGATACAGTGTGCGACCTTAGACTGCACCGGAGAAGGTGAGTATTTTTCAAGATATCCGGGATAGAATCTCAAAAAGATATCCTGTACCGTTGGTTTATCCAAAAGCTCCACCTTCTTCCTTGTCAAAAGGACTGACGATGCCAAGAACTGTTTTATTGCTCAAGTGCAGATAAATTTCAGTAGATTTAGGTGAACGATGTCCAAGTAATGATTGAATATATCGAATATCAACGCCATCCTCTAAGAGATGTGTTGCAAAACTATGCCTTAGACAATGGGAATGTACATCTTTGGATAAACCTGCTTTTTTTACGGATTTACGCATTTCCAAACCAGTAGCTGAAGGAGTAAGATATTCACCTGTCCACTGATTCGGAAATAGAATTCCTTTCGGCTTGCCACATTTAAACCAGTACTCAGTAAGAATGTCGAGAGCTCTTTTGGATAAAATAGCATAACGAGAGGAATGTGTTTTTGAATTGCGGATATAAATCTGCATATTTGTACGGGAAATGTCCTCATAGTTAAGGTGAATTACCTCCGATACACGTAATCCGGAAGAATACATAAGTGCAAACATTGCTTTATATTTTAAGTTAGGAGTAGCATCAAGCAGCCTTTCAACCTCTTCGCGTGTCAGTACACGTGGGATAGCATAGTCATTGATGGCTCTGGGAACAAGGTTATCATCCCAAAGTTTTCCTAAAACACGCTTATAGAAAAATACCAATGATCCATTTTTATTATTAAGGGTAGATGATTTATCGCCTTTGTCCTTTAAATATAAAAGGAAATCTCTTGCGTCTTCACAAGTGAGATCTTCAGGGTGTTTGTTGATAAATTTCAGAAAATCTCTCTGACATTATTTTTATAAGTTCGAATGGTGCCGGGTTTCAGATTTCTAAGCTTGCCAACATCTTCGATTTTATTAATATATGATTCGTACATAAAATAACCTCCATGAAATAAATGTGGTAATAACAATAGTAACTACCCATCATGGAGGTGCATTTGCAAAATAAAACTGCTTGTGTAAGCAGCCTAAAGATGATATTCTTTTCATAGGCAGTTGTTGGGACTAAGCCCGTGTTTGAAGTTTGTTATTGGTGGTACTTTAACAATACTATCTTGGGACAATCCTGTCACTGCCTTTTTTTGAAAAAGTAAAAAACTGCGCCACAGCCTTGGCAGGCCATCGCGCAGCGATTTTGTTCAATTGTGAATTTCTGATACGCATTAAGTTATCCCAGACATCAGCTTTTCCAAGTAGATTCATCCCGCCATGCCATACTATTTCATCATCAATAACGGCAAAACATTCTTCTACTTCTGTTCTTGTTATCACATTTATTCCTACCAATTGCATTGCTCTGATTAATTCATAACATACATCTGACTTTCCGTAAGTAATATCTTCCGGATCTGTTGTAATAACTGTGACCTTTACCCCTACTTCCTGTCTCTTCTTTATTAAAAATAAAAATCTGTCAATTTTATCCTGTCTGATATCCGGACTGGAAATTACCACCATTTTTTCTGACTCTACAATGTCTTGCTCAAATTTTTCGGTATAATTTGCAGAATCAAATATTGCATTTATTATTTGTTTAGGTTGCAACTCTTGCGTCCAGATTGAAAATCCCATTTTTCTGTATGTTCTCAACCTTTTTGCATACATTTTATCAAAATAACGCACATGTGAATCGATATAATCATACACATAAACGGCTTCTTTTCCGACATAATCTCTGTTCAATCTGCCTACATACTGTTCCAGGCGTCCTTCAAAAGATACAGGTGCTGCAAGCATTAATACATCCAGTCTTGGGAAATCAAATCCTTCTCCTATTTTCTGACCAGTTGCCACTAAAATAAGCGATTCATTTTCAGGTATCTGCTTTAATTTTACTCTTATTTCAGCATTTTCCTTATCCGAATTATCCCCATACAGAAGGAATACATGATCTGCTTTTTCCTTTAAGGCATCATGTAAAAATTTTGCATGTTCCTTAAATCTTGTCAAAATTACAGGAGTTTGTTTTCTTGCAACACAAGTTATAACATCATCTATGATCATTTCATTGCGCACCTTACTGGTACTAATCAAATTATATGCTTTATTAATATTATCCTTGCTTTCTGCAGTATCAACTACTCTTGTGTATCTTGGGACAAAATAATGTCCAATCCCCTGTTCTTTAGCCCTCTCTAGCGCAGTAAATCTATGTCTCAAAGGTCCCAGCAGCATATAGATAATCCGATCAAGACTGTCGCCACGTTTAGGCGTAGCAGAAACACCATACACGTATTTTGCATTTATTTTCTGCAATAATTCCATAGATGTATTAGAAGCTGCGTGATGACATTCATCCATAATTACCATTCCGTAAGAATTAATTCGTTCATTAAATTTTCCTCTGCTGTACATCGAACCAACCATTGCAACATCTATGATCCCCGTCAATGTATTTTTATTTCCGTGCAAAACGCCTATCACACTATTCCTTTTTTTCTTTCTTCCTGTTTTTGTTTCATATTCCGGTGGTTCTTCTCTTATCTCTAAGAAATGATTCAATTCATCAACCCACTGATTAAGCAAATCTTTACTTTGCAGCAAAATGAGCGTATTTACTTTTCGCTCTGCAATAAGATAACTACATACTACAGTTTTTCCAAATGCAGTTGCCGCACTCAGAACCCCATCTGAATGTGATAATAATTTTTCTGCTGCTAATTCCTGTTGCATTCACAAATCACCTTTAAAAGATACTCTGATAGGTTGTCCTGTTTCTCTTTGATCTGAAACATCAACTGAAATGCCTGCTTTTTCACATTCCTGTATAATATTTTCCCGCAGTCCTCTCGGAATCCGTATATATCCATCTATATCCTTACCTAAATATACAGCACTAAAATTATAATAATTAGAATATCCCAGCCTTTTATTTTTGTAAAATTCCGGATTATCAAATGCCGCCAAACTACGAATCTGATTTTGTATTCTTGGCATAAGATTCAGAGTATCAATATAAACTCCATTGCCTAATACCATGTGCAGCTTGCCCACAACATCTGACTTACAAAACTCACATTTCTTCTTCCATGGTTTCGGTCTGACATTCTTCTCAATATTAGTAAGCGTTCCTCTGACTTCTGCTAATTCACCCTGCCATTTTGCCATGCATTGTTCAACATCTTCTATTCCCAGCTTTCTTGTTTTATTGAAAAGAGCATCCCATTGATCAGGATATGCATTCCAATTTTCATCTACAAAAGCACTATTTCCATTTTTAAGTGCCTGCCCCTGTAATGGCAATGCAATCAAATTACCTATGCTGCTTGCCACATCCTGCGAAGGATACATTCTATCATAATAATGAAACGATTTCAGATTGATGGAAGTTGAACCCTTGTCTAACAGGAGAAATCCAAAATTCCTTGCTGTTGCCGCAGGTATTGCTTTTTTAAAGAAAATCCATACATGGGCACCTTTTCCAGATCGAGATCTCTCAACTAAAGGTCTGATACCATTAAGCTCACACATTTTTCTAAGCGCATCCACTTCTTTATGCCACTCATTATCCGTATTTGCAAAGTCCGTAACCTCTGCTCCTTTTTCGTGATTGTCAAAATCAAATACAATAAATCTGCATGTACCATTTGGCAGTAAAGGATATACACCTATTACATCTGATCCATCTTCTTTTGTGCCTAACAAATGATCAATTATTTTTTTAACATCCAAACTAATCCATTTGGTATTTTCACATTCATCACACAATACCTTCTCTTTACGTTGTTTAGGGCAAAGCCGGTCATTCCAACGATTCGCACATTGTGGAAAATAGCCCCCGTTCTTTCCTCTTCTGGCATATACATCTTCTCTTCCCCAAAACATCGAAAAGAAACGTATTGCCATTTTCTCTGTAATATACGGTGGATTTACAATACGATTCCCTTGATCTAGGTCATATTCTTCTGCACTTTCTATTTTTTCTTCAAAAGGATTCACCTCTTCATAGTAAATGCCTGCTTTCTTCAATTTATCTTTTAATATCTTGTTCTCATATTCAAGCAACCTAACCATCTTTCTCAATGAATCCGCATCATATGCTTCTATGTTCAAACCTTCCACCTACAATTCTTATCATTTCGTAATATAACCTTTATTTTGTGTCCCAACTTTATTTTAGTACTCGTTCCAACTATTTCCAATACTTATTTTTCCTATTGACGCATTTCTCTGTCAATCGTATAATTAATACACAAAAACCCTCTAAGACAATAGGTGTTTCACTATCTCTTAGAGGATATTTCTTTAATTTAAATGGTATCTGGTAATATTTTTCCAATTTTTCGGGAAACCCATTTTATTCAATAATTCAACTTCACTTATATGCTCTACTTCTCTGTTTACCCGGTCAATCTCTTTTATGAGCTTTCTTTTAAATTCCAGAAAATCTTTTCCAGGTAATAGATATCTAAAAGCAATCACCACAGCAAACAAATCTTGTTTTCCTTTTTCGTACTGATTACCGCTCTGTGGTAATGAAAGTTTTTTATGAAGCGGTGTATCCGCAATAGCATCTACTGTTCTGTATGTAAACAGTCGTTCCCCATGGGCACATACATTCCTATACTTAGTGAGAACAGATAGAAACTGTTCCATCTGATGCTGATTCAAAGGTTCAAAGTTTTTTGATACTTTTGATTTTAAGGACTGCGGAAACACTCGGAACATTTTTGATAAGTTTCCAAACGTAAGTACATTTGCCAAAACCCATAATGGAATTTCACCATATGTCTTGCGGTAATAATTGATATATGTATAATCTGTGGTCGTTGTTGCTCGTTTCAAGGTCGCTATCAACTTTACGATTGTTGCATGATTTCTTTTTGTATTATTATAATTATTAGCATCCAGGTACTGCTTCTGCTCTGCTCCATACATTTCAGTAAAATAGTATGACATCAAAGAACGCATCTGTCGCTCAATCTGCAGTAAATATTTAAAGAACAACTCTCTAAGCTCTGCATCAAACTTATACAAACTGACTATTTCTTCAAAACTTGTTCCTGCTTTATATTTTTTTGTGTTTGATATTCTAAAAAGATGTTTATATCCTCCCATAAGAGGAAAATATCCTATTTGGCGTAACATCTCTTCCGCATATTCTCTGTCTTTTATTTTTATTCCCTTTTCATCACTGATCCAGGAAACCTGGTCACTAAAAGAAGAGAATTTTTTCGGTGTCTGCATCTCATTTCTCCTTAAAACAAAAGAGGGAGAGACCCGCAGGCTCTCCCCCGCCTGTAGGCTTCTCAAGTTTCTACAGAACGATCACTGAGCTTAGTATACGTCATTTTAAATGTCCTGTCAATACGCCAAAACATTCTCTGTCATATCAGCTCAAAATTATTCTATGCTGTTTTTTCTTCCTTATTCTGTTTTTCTTCCTCCAACTCCCGGAGGACTTCTTCGCCGTACTTATCAATCATCCGTACCAGAAAATCAATGCACCGCTCAAATTCAATATTCTGTTGCATAAGCTCCTCCCGTTATTGTTTGATCTGAGCTTATTTTACAGAACCTGCCTGAAAACCACATTGAATAGAAATTGATTGTAAATTGACACAATCAATTTAAAAAAATCCGCATTTCCTTGAATCGAATATATGTTCGTGTTATGATGGATATACTTAATCTTAACTACGAAAGGGGAATTTCTATTGAATCGATGCGATTTTTCTTCTATTAGCACTTGCTTAAAAAATCATATCAGCGAAAGTAATCAAATGAGTCAGCCTGATTTTTTATACGAATTATTTGAAGATTTTATGGATGATCCGGCAAATCAGGATTTTTCAATGGATAATGGTCTGATTTGCCGCTGGATGACTGGTCAGGCTAAAATCAGTCCTAAAATATCCGCTTACTATTCCAAGCCATCCAATCAGGAAAAATTAGCCCATACCATCCACCAGAATCTTCTTCCACTGATGTCTGACTGTAATATGGCTATACAAGATATTTACACTTTATTCATTCAGGATGACAGCATCTCAGATGCGAAAAAGAAAAATCTGACTCCCTTATATAAACCAGCCAGTTCAAGACTGCTGTTTCTTGCAAAACTGATTTCTTTTGGCATGGAACGTCAATTCATCAAACGTAATACCAAAAATCAGAAGCTACTCGCCGGAGGAGCTTTATCCCCCATTGTGCTGGATTATATTATGGACAGTGAGGTTCCGAAACCATGCCGTCATTTTATCGGAAGAGATAAAGAACTGGAAGAATTATATACCATGCTGATTCATTTAAGTATTGCAGCCGGATTATTCACCATGAAATGCATCTTGCATTTGACTATCACAGCTTGAGACATACTCACGCGACACTGCTGATCGAATCTGGCGCAAACGTAAAAGATGTTCAATCCAGACTTGGACACACCAATATTGAAACCACATTGCAGACTTACGTACATGATACCAAAGCAATGGCTGAACAATCTGTTGATATTTTCGAAAGAATTACACATTCTAAAACTTCATAACATATTATAAGGGCGAACGTGCTGATTGTTCAACATGTTCACCCTTTCTTCTTTCATGACATCTTTTTTATTTTTGCGGGTGGCAAATGGGTGGCAAACAGACTGAACTTCACCAAACAATGCCGTAAAACCGCCTATTTCCGCGATAAAAGTGCCACTGTTTCTATATGCACTGTGTTCGGGAATAAATCCACACATGCAATCTTCTCTACCTTATATCCTCTTCCCTGGATCATCTCCAGGTCCCTTGCCAGGCTGGTCGGTTTACATGCGATATAGACAAGTCTGTCGACCCCGAAATTTAGTATCTTCATCAAGGCTTTTGGATTCACTCCGTCACGCGGCGGATCCAGCATGATAAGATCTGGTACTTCTCCAAGTTCATCGATGACTTTTAAGACATCTCCTGCCCAGAAAGTACAGTTGTCCAGTCCATTTAATTTTGCATTGACCTTAGCTGCCTCAACTGCTTCTTCAACAATTTCAACACCGACTACTTTCTTCGCTACCGGCGCCAGAATCTGTGCAATTGTTCCGGTTCCACTGTAAAGGTCAAAAACTACTTTTTCATTCGTATCCCCGATATATTCTCTCGCTTTTTCATAAAGCACTTCTGCTCCAAGTGAATTTGTCTGGAAGAAAGAAAATGGTGTGATTTTGAACTTCAGTCCAAGTAATTCCTCATAGAAATAATCCTGACCCAAAAGTACTTCTGTTCCTTCGTCTTTTACAATATCTGCGAGACTGTCATTCTTCGTATGAAGAATTCCGACAATCTTTCCGGTAAGCTCAAGTGCCTGAAGTGCTGCTGCCCATTTATCCAGAAATTCCTTTGGTTTACTGTCAAAGCCTTCTTCTGATGCTGTTACAATATCAATGAGGATTTCTTCCGTCTTCACTGCTTTTCTCACGAGTAAATGCCTGAAATACCCATCATGTCTCATGCGGTGATAATATGGCAGGCCTGATTTTCTCGCACATTCCAGTGTACAGGCCAATATCTTTCTGTAATCACCGTCTACAATCTGACAATCACATACATTGACTATATCGTGGAAACTGCCTCGTTTGTGCATACCAAGCGCCAGCGGTCCGTCTTTGTATTCGTCACCAAAAGAGAACTCCATTTTATTACGGTACTCACTTTTTACCGGACTTTCCAGTACACCTTCCCAGATATAGTCTCCGTCAACTGCCTCATCCATCATTGACTTGACTTGTGACTCCTTTAATTTTACCTGTTCTTCATACGGCAGATTCTGATAAGTGCAACCGCCGCACTGTCCGAAATGCGGACAGGCAGGTTCTATCTCCTGAGGCGCTTTCTCGATTACCTCCAGGAGCCTTCCTTCTGCTTTTCCTTTTTTCACTTTATTTACTGAAAAACGTACCTTCTGACCAGGCACACCATTTTTTACAATGACGCATCTGTCCTCCTGTGATACATTTACAATTCCTTTATTCGGGAACTCTACGGATTCGATGACTCCTTCGTATACCTGTCCTTTCTTCATAGCGTTCTCGTCCTCCTTTACAGACTATCTATTTTTTATAATGAGCTTTCCAGCGTTTACCATCCTGTTCCAGCTTCATATGAGAAATGCTCTTAACATATTTTTTGAACTGGGAATATCCATAATCATTTAGTTTGAAATCTTTGTATTTATCATACACACGATTTCCGATGGCACCAAGATCCATACCTGCTTCTCCGGCACCTTTCACCAAATTACGTACAAACTGGTCTACGTCTTCTTTTCTCGCACGGTTCTCTTTTAATGTAACCCAAGCTACATGACCATGTTTCACAAGCTGTATTCTGTCAAATTCCTCAAAAAACTTGGAAAGGCTGCTATATCCGTAACTTCGCACGTCAAAATCCGGATAAAGGCTGACCAGTCGGCTTCCTACTTCGCCAAGTCCGGTCTGCTTATTATTATCCTGATTCTCCATGATCATCTTAATAACTGCATCTTCGACCTTCTCACGCCCCAGCACTTCATGAGATTCTTCCCCTCCATCTTCCAAGCCTTTCTCTGACAGAAGATTTTCCAGAATTGTGAATTTGTCGCATGCTTTTCGAAATGGCTCCGGCGTCTTATTTTCGCCCATTCCAATAACCATCTTACCGCTCTCTCTTAATCGGCTCACCAGTCTTGTAAAATCACTGTCACTGGATACAATGCAGAATCCATCCACATCCTTTGCATAAAGAATATCCATCGCATCTATAATCATCGCAGAATCTGTGGAATTCTTTCCCTGCGTATAAGAGAACTGCTGGATCGGTGTGATCGAGTTCTTAAGCAGCTCATCCTTCCAGCTTGAATGCTGCGTATTCGTCCAGTCTCCATAAATTCTTTTGTACGTGATATTTCCATATTTTGAAAGCTCTGTTAAAATCGGCTTTATATACCTTGCAGATACATTATCTGCATCAATCAACAGAGCAAAGCACTGTCCATCCATCATCCACCTCGTCCTGTAAAAAAGCAGGCATCTCAGCCTGCTTTTTACTTACTTGTTTTGTTGTTCTGAACCTATATCTGATCCTCGTCATTGAAGAAGTCATCATCGAAATCATCGTCAAAATCATCCTCAAAGTCTTCCAGATAATCCGGGGTAAAGAAGCAATATACTGCATATGCGATTGCTGCAACTGCTGCCACAGCACCGATCACTGCCAGTATCCAAAGAACTGTCTTGGAAGCTTTCTCTTCTTCCTTTTTGTTAATCAGATCGTTCAGCTTTGTTGTTGCAATAAGCTCATCAATTTTACTCATATCCCTCGTCCTTTCCCTTGCCCTTTGCAAGTCACATTATTGTATATTATTATAACACTGGTCTTACAATATTACTACACATTTATTTTATAAAATTTGCAAGTATAATTTGAAGGTATAATTTGAAAGCTGCAAAGTTTGTCAGTGTAAAATTACCTTTACAAAATTCTCTGCTTCTGCATATTTCTTATATCTTCTGTAATTTTGCGAATGCCGCAAACATCTTCTTCGTTCCAGGCCCGTCAAAATTTACCGTCACTTCGTAGTCACGTCCGCCTTCGACTATCGACAAAACTGTACCTTCACCAAATTTTATATGGCGTACACGGTCACCGACTCCATACTCCAGCTTTCCCCCTGCAGGCTTTCCAAAGGATTTTCCCTGCTGTACTGCTGCAAATGCTTTCGTCTTAAATGCCTGTCTCGCCATCTGGTAGTCCGTTTTTCTTTCCGGTTCTTCATGATCCGCGTGGTCTGTGAGACTTTTTCCATTTCCGGAAAATTTATTTCCCGTAGATATCAGTTCCAGCGGAACTTCCTTTAAGAAACGTGACATTTTATTATACTGCGTCTCACCGCGGACCATACGTCTTCTTGCACAAGTCATAGTCAGTTCGCTCTGGGCTCTTGTAATACCTACATAACAAAGTCTTCGCTCTTCCTCCAGTTCGTCCGGATCATCAGCTGTCACTGTCATATAGCTTGGAAACAATCCGTCTTCCATTCCGGCAAGATAAACGCGTGGAAATTCCAGTCCTTTCGCACTGTGTAACGTCATGAGCACCACATAATCACTGTTCTCATCCAGATTGTCAATATCTGCCACCAGAGCGACTTCCTCAAGAAATCCACTCAGTGTTACCGGTTCATCATGCTCTTCGCATACTTCTTCATAAGCAACGACTTTATTTAAAAGCTCATCGATATTTTCAATTCTCGCCTGAGCCTCTATCTCACTCTCTGCCTGAATGCTCTCGATATATCCGGTTTCGTCAATAATTTCCTGCATCAGTTCATGAAGTGTCAACTCCTTTGCATCTACTTTAAAGTGCTCGATCAATGCTACAAATGACTCAAGCTTTGACACGCCTCTTCCGATATCCGGGATAAGGTCAGCTCCCTTAAGACATTCATAAAATCCTTTTTCATGCATCGCAGCATACTCCTGCACACGATTAATGCTGGTAAGACCGATTCCTCTTTTTGGTACATTGATAATTCTTCGCACCGCCAGGTCATCCTGACCATTATCTACGGTTTTTAAATATGCAAGAATATCTTTAATTTCCCGTCTTGCATAGAAATTAATGCCGCCAATAATCTTATATGGAATATTTGCTGTTACAAATTTTTCCTCGAACATACGGGACTGTGCATTCGTACGATATAAAATGGCGTTGTCCTGATAGTCGCACTCGCCTTTTTCCACGTGTTCTTTTATATCGGATACTATGTATTCCGCCTCATCGAATGCAGTATCAAACTGACGAAATGCAATCTTATCACCATCTTCATTGTCTGTCCACAGCGTCTTGTCCTTTCTTCCGTGATTGTGGCTGATCACAGCATTTGCTGCATTCAGGATATTTGCTGTGGAGCGATAATTCTGCTCCAATTTAATGACTGCTGCCTTTGTAAATACTTTCTCAAAATCCAGAATATTACGGATATCTGCCCCACGGAATTTATAAATAGACTGATCATCATCTCCGACTACACACAGATTCTGATACCTGGAAGCAAGCAGACGTACCAACTCAAACTGCACCCCGTTCGTATCCTGATACTCATCTACCATAATATAGCGGAATCTCTCCTGATAATATTCCAACACATCGCGCTGTGTCTGGAATAGCTGAACTGTCTTTAAAAGCAGATCATCAAAATCCAGTGCATTGTTAGCTCGAAGCTGCTTTTCATACTCTTCATACACATCTGCAATCTTTTTCTGATGAAAATCTCCGCCCGACTGAAGCCGAAATTCTTCCGGAGTCAACATCTCATTTTTTGCATGAGAAATGGTTCCGATCAGCATACGCTCTTTGTAGATTTTTGTGTCAATCTGTAACAACTTGCACACATCCCTCATCAGTGTCTTCTGATCATCTGTATCATAAATTGTAAAATTCGTGTCATATCCAAGCAATGCAATATGGCGTCTTAGTATCCGCACACACATAGAATGGAATGTACTCACCCAAATACTTTCTGAGCCGAACCCAACCAGATTATCCACACGTTCCCGCATCTCTGCTGCCGCTTTGTTCGTGAATGTAATTGCCAAAATATTCCATGGATTGACGCCTTTTTCTTCAATCAGGTACGCAATCCTGTGGGTCAGGACTCTTGTCTTACCTGATCCCGCTCCTGCTAAAATAAGAAGCGGTCCTTCCGTGTGAAAGACTGCTTCCTTCTGTTTATCATTTAACGTATCATATATACTCAAGTTCTTTTCGTTTCCTTTCTTATTATTTTCCACCTGTCATCTTCTCATGCTCTCGCATGATCTCATCATGAAGTGCCACCGATGTCCAGTTCTTATTCATCTCTGTCAAAACGGCTTTTAACGGAACCTGAACTTTTTCTTTTCTCATACGCTGCAATGCCTGATCCAGCATACGCTCATTTTCCGGACACATTAAGAGCATCTCATCTTGAAATACAGCTTCTATTTCTTTCGCTTTAACACCAGCTTCTTCATTTATTGATTCCGTTGTTCTGCCTTCTGCAACTTCACCAACCGGAAGCAAGTATTCTTTTTCCTCCACATGACGGACTCTGTAGCCTAAAAATCCAAAAATCAATCCAATTTTCCGACCTTTTGTCGTCCCTTTTAAATTATAACAAAGTACTGTTGCCCGCACCTTAATCCTCCTGTCTTCCAATAACCAAGAATATTCCAAAGCATATTTTTATATTATAACAAAGATAAAAAAGAAGCGCAATGACCTATGAAGCTGAAAAGCTATTGTTCCTGTGTTGAACAAGCGCTATCACTGATTAAGAATCTGTTTCTATAATACGGTATCCCACTCCGACTTCTGTAAATATAAACTGTGGCTGACCGGGATTTTTTTCGATTTTTCTACGGATATTTGCCATATTCACACGCAGGATACGGTTATCCCCCTTCATGTTTGGTCCCCAGATTTCTTTCATCATGTAATCATATGTCAGAACCTTGCCTGCATATTTTCCAAGGAGACTTAATAACCGGAACTCATTCTGGGTCAGTCCTGCGTCTTGTTCCTCCACATAGACCCGGTGTTTATCATAATCTATCACCAATTTTCCATTTAAAAATGTGACTTTCTGCCTCTCTCCCTGATTCTTGCTTGTTCCACGGAAATGTCGGATCGCAGCCCGAATCCTTGCAAGAAGTTCTGATGTTCCAAATGGTTTTGTTATGTAATCATCAGCTCCCATATCGAGCGCTTCTACCTTATCTTTTTCATGATCTCTGGCAGAAACTACAATAATCGGCATATTGGACCACGCACGGACTTCTTTTAAAATCTTCATGCCGTCCATATCCGGAAGTCCCAGATCCAAGATCACCACATCTGGACATCTGGAAGTGATCAGACTATATGCTTCCTTTCCTGTCTCAGTCGCGATCACATCATAATCATTGGCCTCCAGGATCGTCTGTATAAACTTTCGAATATTTTTATCATCTTCTACTATTAATACACGGTCTTTAATCTCCATTCTGTTCTTCCTCCTCAAGCGGTAATGTAAATAAAATCTTCGCTCCGCCATCTATCTTATTCTCTGCCCAGACTTTTCCCCTGTGCGCATCTATAATACTTTTACATACCGAAAGTCCGATTCCCATACTCCGTTTATTATCGTACATCTCACCTTCCCGGTGACTGATCTGACCTGTAAATAACATTGGCAGAATCTTTCCATCAATTCCTTTTCCATTATCTTCAATAGAAAATATAGCTTCTGTTTCATTCGCAGATATGGTTACCTTCACCTGCGTCGTCGATCCTCCATGTATCACAGCATTTTCCATAATATTCACAATGACTTGCCGGATCAGGATTGGATCCATCGGAACAATAACAACTTCTTCTGGAATATCCACCTCGACTTTTATGTCCGGGAAACGCTTTGAAAACTTTACAACTGCACTGCTGACAATCTCTTCTGCCAGTTCTTCGTGTGTCGTAAGTCTTGTTCCTTCATCATTCATCCGGGTAATGGATAACAGGTTCTCCACCATCCGTACCATCCACTGTGCCTCTTCTTTGATGTTCAAAAGCAGCTCTTCTTTCTGCTCCTCTGTCAAAACATCTTTATTATCTATAATTCCAGCCGCTGCTCCTTCTATAGAAGTAAGAGGCGTCCGGATATCGTGAGACACTGCTCTTAGAAGATTTGCTCTCATTCTCTCTTTTTCTGCCTTTAACCGCACATGCTCCTGCATCTTGATCTGAGTCATCAATGCACTTACTGAAATAGATACTGTCAGCATTACAATAAATGTAAGCGGATAGCCGGTCACAGTAAAATCCACTTGAAAATATGGATAGGTAAATATATAATTGACTCCCACAACTGCCACCATAGATGCCAGCACCCCATAAAAATATCCTTCTGTAAGTCTGGATACACAAAGTACTGCCAACACATAAATAAGCGGCACATGCGTGTCTGTCGGAACAAGCGGCCTCAAAATAAAACATATAGCTGTTGCTGCTGCCAGCATTGCAGCCGTAATAATTATATTTTTCAAAATTTTCATATAGATATTCTCCATTCCACCGCCAAATTGATAGCACAATACATCTCTTTAGGTGCTCCTATTATATCACATACATATGTTAAGATTTTGCTAAAATCAAAAGGGACAGCACCTTTTTCAGATGCTGTCCCTTTTGATTCTTCTATCTTCACTTACTGATATAAGCTATACCCATATCTGACTTTCCGGTAAATCTTCCATACCAACATCACCGGTACACTTAATGTCAAAAGTATCGATGGTACTCCTCCAATCAAAACTAACAAGACTACTAAAATTGCATTGATCATCTTCGTTGCCTCCTCGTAATTTTCTTGCATTCACCTTACCACACACACGTACTCTTCTCCACTAATCTAACCTATTTTTAACTGCTCATTAGCTCGTTATGTTATTTTCTTAACAATATGTGAACATTTTATTTTTTGCTTGTCATATAGTTTTTATTACTATATAATATCTATATTGAGGTGACAATTATGAAGATTAATATGGATGAACTACTGGACAGCATGTTAGAAGGTATTTCCAATATGGATTATGTACGCTCTGAGGATATACCGAATATTGAATTATATATGGACCAGGTGACCAGCTTTATGGACGAACAGTTAAGCTCCAGTAAGCGGTACGATGATGATAAGATTCTGACAAAGACAATGATCAATAATTATGCAAAGAACAACCTTCTCCCACCACCGGTTAAGAAGAAGTATTCCAAAGAACATGTGGTTGTCATGATTTTTATCTATTATTTTAAAACGATCCTGTCCATCAAGGATATTGAGACGATTCTTACTCCAATTACGGAAAAGTATTTTGATACAGACAGTGCTGTCGATATTGCATCTATCTACGAAGAAGTCTGCGACACAGCAAAGAGCCAGATTCAGAATTTAAAAGATGAAGTCCGCGAAGCATACGAGACTTCTCAGAATACTTTCAAAGATATGGAAGGTCTCTCTGACAGTGACCGGGAATATCTGCAGTTATTTTCTCTAATTTCTTCTCTTAGCTTTGATGTATATGCAAAGAAAGCTCTGATTGAAAGGATTATTGATGAATTACCAGAACCAGTACACAAAAAAAAGTAGCCATCATCGGCTACTTTTCTTTTCGCACAAATACACTCTCCGGTCTTCCTCTGGAAGTAGTTCTCTTTTTGTATGCAACTTTCAATATTTCTTCACGCTCTAATGTTGACAGAAAACGGTTCGCACTTCTTTTGGTAACTCCTAACCTGAACGCAAGTTCCTGTGCTGTAATCTCTTTTTCTGCAGATGACTCCAAGGCAGACATAACTTTGCTGACCGTGATCGGTGATAGTTTTGACTGAATATCCCGGTAAGACTGATTATCAACCATAAATGTCTCAGTTGCCTCCACTCCAAGAGGGCCGATCAGTTCTTCCTTTTCTGTTACTACATAGCTCGTATTCTTTTTTAGTTCTGCCTCATGGCATGCATTCAACGCATTCAATCTTGCCTGGGCGATTCCTGCTCCAAAACCATAGCCAATACAAAAGTTCCAGCCGGTCTTTCGTTTCTTAAGTTCTGCAAACAATCCATCTCTTGACAGATCCTCCGTTATTTTAAGAACATCTTTTTTGGTTGCAAGAATCTCCATTCCATAATGATATCTGTGAAGTGAAAATTCTGTGATACCATTTCCAAACATTTCCATCATCATGCTTTCCAACCGAATGTAATTAGAATCCAGCTCTCGCAAATAACTAACTGAATTCTCCTGTCCTAACAGACGAACTACAATGACACATGGCTGGCGTTCTTCCAGTTCCCGTTTTTCAATATCACTGAGCAGTCTCTCACAGACATTTTGTACATACTGTTGTCCCGGATAAGGAAAATATACATTGACTCCTTGCTCTTTTAATCTCTTTACAATGCTTGAAAAACGTGTAATTGAAAGATCTGTCTTTCCTTCTTTCCACAGATTCAGATGTTTCTCATACTGTTCTTCTTCCAGTTTCTGCATCCTTTCCAATGTAAATGTCTCATTAGAAAGAATGGTAAGATCCGGCATTGTCTCCCGTCCTTCTACAAATGCCGTCAGATTACCACCAAACAATTCCATGATATCTGCATATACTCTTCTAAAATCAAGCTTTCGATTCTGCTGCAAAAGCTTCAGTAGCAGACGATACATGGCTGTGTCATCGGTGTTAAAACATCCAATCGGACGCTTCTCTTCCGGATAGTAAAGATGAATCATATGTGCCGGAAAACTTCCGCTTGCTAAAATCCCATCATATTCCGGTCCGATTTTTTTATAAATATCCTTAATATCTTCGAATTTTTCATATGTAAAGACGTGATACTGAAACCCCATATCCAACTCAGTAATCATATCCTTTATGAATTGTTCCAAAAAATCGGTCGCGATAATTGCTATCTTTTTCCCCACATTCCGACCTCCTTCTGCTTTGTTCCATAATATGATACCACACTTTTTCTGATATGGCTAACTGCCCTTTTCACACTTCTTATATTCGTACATTTCTTATTAATTATTCCTAATTAAAATCACTGTTTTTTGTGCAATACATATATTTTATCCAGAATATATCCTTTATTCTTTTTAAACAAAGGGACTGTTTCTTTTCCGAAACAGTCCCTGATATCATTCTCATTATTCTATCTGAATTTTTTCTTCTTATTTATTTTCTTCTTCACTTCCCATGCCAATTCGTTCAAATACCATATCATATCCATCATTGCCATAGTTTAATGAACGATTCACACGGCTGATCGTTGCTGTGGAAGCTCCTGTCTTATCTGCGATCTCCAGATAAGTCTTGTGCTCTCTTAACATCTTTGCAACTTCAAATCTCTGAGACAACGATAACAGCTCATTGATCGTACAGATATCCTCAAAAAATGTATAACATTCTTCCTTATTCTCCAGACTTAAGATGGCGCTAAAAAGATAGTCAACCGCCTCCGTTCTGATCTTCTTACTCATATATATTTACACTCCTTTGTTTTCATATCTCATCATTGTTACATTTTAACACAGTAAATTTTTAAAGTCCATACATTTCCTTTCGAAAGGTACAAAAACACTGTTTTTCCTTTACATTATCTCAATATTTTTATTATAATAAATCCAGGCAGTTTTAATTTCATGAATGCCTATGATAATAAAATAACGAGGACTTAAATATGTTAAGAGATATTGATTTAAATGAAATTTCAGACGGTAGACTATATACTGCCAACGATATGGTAAAAGCTGATTGTATGGGCTGTCAGGGGTGTGCTTCCTGCTGTCAGGGCATGGGAGATTCTATTGTTCTGGACCCGTATGATATGTACCGGTTATGCACGGGTCTTAAGACCACGCCTGCGGCTCTTCTTGCTTCTTCCCTGGAACTTGGTGTCGTAGACGGACTGATCCTGCCTCACCTTAAAATGAATGTAAATACCGATTCCTGCACGTATTTGAATAAAAATGGCCGTTGCAGCATACACCCTTTCCGTCCGGGATTCTGCCGGCTTTTTCCACTGGGGCGTTACTATGAAAATGATTCTTTTTCATATTTTCTCCAGACTCACGAATGTCCAAAACCCGGCAAGGCAAAGATCAAAGTCCGTAAATGGATTGATGAGCCGGATTTTTCAAGGCACGAAAAATTTGTATCCGATTGGCACTACTATCTCAAACCGTTACAAAACTATGCTATGACATCCGAAGACAGTGAAAAGATAAAGGCACTCAGTATTCAGATACTTCAGACTTTTTATCTTCTCCCCTACATAGAAGATGTGGATTTTTATGAGCAGTTCTATCAGCGGCTTTCAAAATGATAAACAAGAATGCCCTACAGACTATAAATATCCTGATTCCAGATATCTGTCAGTCTGTATGGCATTTATGATTGTTTATATTCTAATCTATCTACTTTGTATCATCTTTAATCTTACCGGTTTTTACATTTGGCTCAATAAAGTTTGTATATGCATAATCCCACAGTTTTTGTGAACCTTCTGCTGTATGTGCATTGCGTTCCAGTATCTGGCTTAACCGCACACCCTTGGCAACCCAGTCTTTTCCTTCTGTATAATCATTCAGCATCGCCGGCTGAACATTATCCATCACGTGGGCGAACTTAGCTTCCGGCGTTTGAGCCTCCTCGAATTCTTCCCAAAGTTCACGAAGCTTTTCCCCCTGATCTTCCGGCAGGATTCCGTAGATCCGGTCTGCTGCCTTTACTTCCCGTACTCTCTGAGTTTGCTTTCCTTCCTCATCATATGCATAAGTATCTCCGGCATCAATCTCTACAAGATCATGGATAAGAAGCATACTGAGAACCCGAAGAACATCAATCTCCTCATTGGCATACTCACTTAAAAGCAACGTCATGATTGCCATATGCCATGCATGCTCCGCATCGTTTTCACGCCGCTTTGCATCTGATAAAAAAGTCTGTCTTGTAATAAACTTTTCCTTATCAATCTCCCGGATAAAATCAAATTGTCTGTCTATTCTGCTCTTTTCCTGCTTCTCTTCCATATTCCATGCTCCTGTATCTATATGTTTTTTATTTTTTCCCTTTTTCTTCTTTCTTACACTTTTCCGGCTCTTCTTTTACATCTTCATCTGTAATCTTCTCTGCGCTGCGCTCTTCCATTGTCTCAAATTCTGTATGATGTCCCACATATTTGTAAGCCGGACGGATAATTTTGTTCGCATTTGTCAACTCTTCCAGTCGGTGTGCGCTCCATCCCGGCATTCTGGCAATTGCAAAGATTGGCGTAAAGAGTTCTTGTGGAATACCAAGCATAGAATACACAAATCCACTGTAAAAGTCTACATTTGCGCAGACATTTTTCTGAAGATTTCTCTGCTCTTTGATCATCTTACCTGCAAGACTCTCTACCAGCTCATAGAGAGCAAACTCTTTCATTCGTCCTTTTTCTTCTGCAAGAGCTTTGGCAAATCTCTTCAAGATTACCTCTCTTGGATCAGACAATGTATAAACCGCATGTCCCATACCATAGATCAGTCCGGAATGGTCAAATGCTTCTTTATTCAAAATCTTGTGTAAATAAGCACCCACTTCTTCTTCATTTCCCCAGTTTTTCACATGAGCTTTAATATCATCAAACATATTCTGAACTTTCAGATTCGCACCACCATGTCTAGGTCCTTTCAGAGAACCGATAGAAGCTGCTACTGAAGAGTAAGTATCTGTTCCTGAAGATGTTACTACATGCGTTGTAAACGTGGAATTGTTACCACCGCCATGCTCTGCGTGAAGTACAAGCGCAATATCCAGTACCTTTGCCTCAAGTTCTGTATATTCTCCCTTTGGTCTGAGCATCAGAAGGATATTCTCTGCCAATGACAATCCCTTCTCCGGGTTACGGATAAAGAGCATCTCATCTTTACGGAAATGTCTATATGAATGATAAGAATATACGGCAATAAGTGGCAGTTTTGCAATCAGCTCAAGTGCCTGACGAAGTACATTTTCCGGAGAAATATCGTCCGGATTCTCATCATAAGAATACAGTGTCAATACACAACGCTGCATCGCATTCATAATATTCTCATTAGAAGCTTTCATAACAACATCACGGACAAATCGTCCGGACAGCTCCTGTAATTCAAACATTACATCCAGGAAATGTTCCAGTTCTGTCTTATTTGGTAAATGTCCGAACATCAACAGATATACAGTCTCCTCAAATCCAAATTTTCTGTCTTTCAGACTGTCTACAATATCATTAACATTAATTCCCTGATAATAAAGACGTCCCTCTGCCGGAATATTACGTCCGTTGATCAGATTATATCCTGTTACATCTGAAACTTCAGTCAGTCCTGTCAGGACTCCTTTTCCAGCTGAATCACGCAGTCCACGCTTTACATCATATTCTACATAAAGATTGGGATTAATTCTATGGTTATTACGAAGGGCTTTGCAAAGCTCCTTAAATTCTCCTTTTAAATCTTTATCTTCTTCTAATTTCATGACCTCATTATTACTCATTCCAGGGTCCCTCCTTGCGCCCTCCCGTATCTTTGGGATGTCTTTTTATATTGTGTTATTGTATACATTTAAACAATTGTAACCCATTTTCTAAAAAAATACAACCTCTACTTTTATTTAGAGGCTGTATTTTTATGAATTTTTATGAATTTTTATGAATTATTTTGAATATACCCAAACTGCTTTGATCTGGGAACTGATCTGGGAATAATTCCAGCTTTTCTTGGAATTTTCAAGGCTGAATGGATCACAGATCGTGACATTTCCATTATTATAAGATGTCAATATGATAAAATGTCCGATATCTGTAAAGTCTCCCGGACGCATACTGCAGATGACCGGGTGCCCTGCCTCCAGTTCTTTTGCGATCTCGCTCTCATTCCCATTACTCTCACGGCACGTCAGTCCCCAATGTTCCACGCCTGATGTCATAAATGCCCAGGTCGTATCATTATTCTCATCTACATAATGGTTCTGTGTTGCGTAATCAGCAACTACTGAAGGAGTCACTGTCTTATCTCCGGTAAGCCCTACGACCAGCATAGAAACACAAGTTGGACCGCAACCGCTTACTGCAATAATACTCGTTCCGTATGGAGAATATCCCCATCTTTCATCCCATTGGAGGATCTCCGGAAACATACCGGAATAACCATCTTCTGCTTCCACAGTTGCAGCCGGTGCCTGATCTTTCTTCTTTCCATAATCTTCCACAAACTGTACCGTCTCCGGATTCTTATCCAGAAGTTCAATGACCTTCTCCGGGTATCCTGCCGTAACTGCTTCCTGTCTTACCCTTGCAATTCGCTCCTCTGCCGTCTCTGTCTTCTTAGTCGTATCTGATGTATCCTTATCATCTGTCTTCTCTTTCACAGCTTCACTGTTTGCCTGTACCCCATTCTCAACCGATGTCTTTGCTGCATCCGTTTTTCTGCCGGTCTGAGATGTCTTTGCCTGTATATCAGTCTTTCTTGCCATATTATCAGACTTTAATGCCCATGTTGCACAACCGATGATAACAACAACGACTGCCACTCCTATAAAGAATAACTGTCTGATAACTTGCTGACGTCTTTTCGTATATTTTTTTCGTTTTTTATATTCTGGTTTTTCTTCTAACATTTCTCTTTAGCTCCTTACGAATTTACATTATACTATAAAATCCGTCCTTCGCACAACCATAGAAATCTTATAAAATACTTAATTTAAATGAAGCCAGGAAACTGCCCTTAATCTGACAGCCTTCCCGGCTCCACATTCATGTTTCAAAATTCCTTTTTAAGCAGTCTGTTCAAACTGTGAATTATACAGATCCGCATAGAATCCATTTTTCGCAAGTAGTTCTTCATGTCTGCCCATCTCCACGATATCTCCCTCTTTCATGACCAGGATCAGATCTGCGTCACGAATCGTAGACAGACGGTGCGCGATAATAAAGCTTGTGCGCCCTTTCATCAGGTTATCCATTGCTTTCTGAATACGCACCTCAGTACGTGTATCGACCGAACTTGTAGCCTCATCTAAGATCAAAATCTTCGGATCTGCAAGAATCGCTCTTGCAATCGTCAGAAGCTGTTTCTGTCCCTGGGATACATTACTTGCCTCTTCATTCAGCTCCATACCATATCCACCCGGCAGAGTCTGGATAAACCGGTGTGCATAAGCTGCATCCGCTGCTTTCACCACATCTTCATGTGTAGCATCCAATTTGCCATAACGGATATTGTCTTCAATACTTCCTTTGAACAGCCATGTATCCTGAAGTACCATACCAAACATACGACGCAGTTCTCCTCTGTCAAACTCGCGGATATCATGTCCATCTACCTTGATGGAACCACCTGACACATCATAAAAACGCATCAGTAATTTTACCATCGTTGTCTTGCCGGCTCCGGTCGGTCCTACAATTGCAATTTTCTGTCCAGGTTCTACTTTTACACTGAAATCATGAATAATTGTATGCTCCGGATTGTAGCCAAAATGAACATGCTCAAATTCTACAGCTCCTTCTGGATTCTTTAATACAACCGGATTTTCTGGTGCTGCCTCTTCTTCCGGCTCTTCTAAGAACTCAAACACTCTCTCAGAAGCGGCCGCTGTAGACTGGAGCATATTTGCCACCTGTGCCACCTGCTGGATCGGCTGTGTAAAATTTCTCACATACTGGATAAATGACTGGATATCTCCGACTTCAATAGTCTTCTTAATTGCCAGATAACCACCAAGAATTACAACTGCAACATATCCCAGGTTTCCAACGAACTGCATGATCGGCATCATCATTCCGGATAAGAACTGTGATTTCCATGCAGAACGATACAGTCTGTCATTATCTCTGTCAAATTCATCTATGACATCGTCTTCTTTATTAAATGCCTTTACAATATTATGTCCGCCATAGACCTCTTCTACCTGTCCATTAACATATCCAAGATACTCCTGCTGTTCCTTGAAATATCTCTGGGAACGCTTCACGATCATTCCGATCAGCCCCATGGAAAGTGGAAGGATTAAAATTGCAATCACTGTCATAAGCGGACTGATGCTGAGCATCATGACCAGTACTCCAATGATTGTCGCAACAGAAGTAATAACCTGTGTCGCACTTTGGTTCAGACTCTGGCTTAAAGTATCCACATCATTTGTAATTCGTGAAAGAATCTCACCATGTGTCATCTTGTCAAAATATCCCATCGGAAGTCTGTCAATCTTTTCCGAAATCTCTTTTCTCATTCTGTAAGTCAGTTTCTGGGAAACTCCTGTCATAATGTATCCCTGGATAAATGAGAACAATGCACTGCACACATACAGGCACATCAGTCCGATGAGAATCTTTGCGATCTTATCAAAATCAATTCCACTTCCACCGGAAACTTTACTTATCAGTCCATGAAATAGTTCTGTTGTTGCTTTTCCAAGAATCTTCGGTCCTGCAATATTAAATATAGTACTTCCTATTGCAAATATCACTACAAGGAGAAGACCTATCTTATACTGTGTAAGATATCCCATAAGCTTCTTCATGGTACCTTTAAAATCTTTGGCTTTTTCGGTGCTCATACCGTGTCTGCCACCCATACGTCCTCTTGGCATATTAGTCTTCCTCCTTCATTGCTTCTTTTAATTCACTCTCCGACAACTGGGACGCTGCAATCTGATAGTAGGCATCACAAGTTTTCAGAAGCTCTTCATGCGTTCCTTTTCCAACGATCTTACCGTCATCCAAAACAATGATCTGCTCTGCATGAAGAATTGTACTGATTCTTTGGGCCACGATCAGAACGACACTGTCTGTTGTCTTTTCTTTTAATGCGCTTCTTAGAACTGTATCTGTCTTGTAATCCAGTGCAGAAAAGCTGTCATCAAAAATGTATACATCCGGGTGTTTTGCTATGGCTCTCGCGATGGAAAGTCTCTGCTTTTGTCCACCGGAAACATTGGCACCTCCCTGTGAGATCGGGCTCTTGTAGCGTTCCGGCTTCGTGTCGATAAATTCGACAGCCTGTGCAATCTGAGCCGCCTCTGTCATCTCCTGCTCACTTCCAGCCGGATTACCGAACATAATATTAGAAGCAATATTTCCTGAGAACAGCACTCCTTTCTGTGGAACATATCCCAGTTTATCACGAAGTTCATGCTGTGTCAGATCTCTTACATCCTGTCCGTCAATCGTAATCTTTCCTTCTGTCACATCATAGAATCGCGGAATCAGGTTGACCAGTGTAGATTTACCACATCCGGTACTTCCGATAAATGCTGTCGTTTCTCCCGGTTTTGCGGTAAATGTAATGTCATGCAGTACATCTTCTTCTGCTCCCGGATAGTGGAAGGATACATGTTCAAATGCAACTTCGCCTTTGCCGTTTTTAGGAAGTGTCTTTGGCTCCTTTGGATCATGGATTTTTGTCTCGCTCTTCAAGACTTTATCCACACGCTCTGCAGAAACTGCTGCTCTTGGAAGCATAACCGAAATCATACAGATCATAAGGAATGACATAATAATTTGCATTGCATACTGGATAAATGCCATCATATCTCCGACCTGCATTGCTCCGTCATTAATACTGTGTCCACCGACCCACACAATCAGAACGGTAATCCCATTCATCACAAGCATCATAGTCGGCATCATAAATGTCATGGCACGGTTGACAAATAAGTTCAGTTTTGTCAGATCTTTATTTGCCTTGTCAAAACGTTCTTCCTCATGTTTCTCTGTATGGAACGCACGGATAACCGGAAGTCCGGTCAGAATCTCTCGGCTGACCAGATTCAGTTTATCTACCATGTTCTGTACGATTTTGAATTTCGGCATAACTACAATGAAAAGCACTGCCACAACCATAACAATAAGCAGCACTGCCAGGCCTATGATCCAGAACATATCCACATTTGTCTTAGATACTTTCAAAATTCCTCCGATTGCCATGATCGGCGCATACAGCACCATACGAAGAATCATGACTGTCAGAAGCTGAATCTGCTGAATATCATTGGTACTTCTTGTAATTAATGATGCGGTCGAGAATTTGTCAAACTCTGCGTTAGAAAATCCAATGACTTTGCGGAAGGTATCACGTCTGAGTCCACGTCCGACCTTAGCTCCAACTCTTGATGCCATAAGACAGGCAAGAATACTTGCTGCCATGCCAAGTGCTGCAAGTCCCAGCATCTTTGCACCTGTTTTTAAAATATACACCGTACTCATATGTCCGGTATCCAGACCAATCTGTTCGTACGTGGATTTCACATAAGAAATTGCTGCCTGATCCAGAATCGAATCCGGCATCTTATCCATCTGCTCCGTAATCTTATCAACAATTGCTGCTCTCTGCGTATCATCCATCATGCCAAATATGTCAAACACAGACATCTTCTCGATTCCCGGCACCTGGCTCATCTGCTCTTTTAACTGCCCTTCCATCTGCTTTGTTGTATCACTGCCATTCTCAAATCCGGCAGTCAGCATCATCGGAAGTTTCATCTCTTCTGTAAGTGCATCAAGCTTTTCATTATCTGATTTCACTGAATCTTTCAATGTCAGCACTTCTCCATCGTAATCAAAGCTTTCACTACTTTTTTCATATGCATCCTGAATATCCTGCCTGTCGTCCTCCGACACAAACAATAGCAGCCGGTTCATTTCTTCTTCAGAAATATTCTCCGGAATTTCCTCATCGATACCGCTCTGCTGAATTCCTACATTTACAATATTCGAAGTATAGGTCGGCAGAGACAGATCACAGTAAGCCTGCACGACAAGGACACATAATATCAGAAGTACCCGTGGTGCATATGGCTTTAAAAACTGAAATAATTTTCTCATAAGCTGTCTTATCCTTTCTCGTTATTACTATAATAAATGAAATTTTTCTTTTCTATTAAATCGATTTTTCCGGCATTTTCGGCGGTCTGGTCTTCTCCATGATCTCACACATATCCATTCCTTGAAACTCTTTGTACCTGAGCACATTTTCTCTCATTTTTAAAAGCGTCTCCTTCATTTCCTGCCGTTCTTCTGCAGAAATACCTTCATACAGCCTTTTCTCCAGATTTCGCATCATATGCTGAAGTCCATTCAGACACTCAATTCCCTGATCAGATATTCGAATCCTCGTAATCCGCTGGTCTTTCTCATCCTGCTCCCGCAGAACATATCCTTGTTTTTCCATTTTTTTCAGCGCCGCTGTCATAGACGGTGGCGTCACTCCCATGCGCTTAGCAAGCTCTTTTTGGGATAATCCGCCTTCACTTCGCAACACAACCAATATTCCTGCCTGATTTGGTTTTAATCCGCAGGATTCCATCTCTTTCAAAGTCTGGTATTTAGCAAGATGCGCCACCTGCTGAATCAACATAAATCCAGATTCCATCCATTTATCATTCACAGTTTTCTCACCTCCCAATTCAAAGTTCTTTTTATCTCAGTCGAGAATACTCCCACCTCTTCAAGGTGAGTAATAGCAAATTTGTCTCAGTGGGAGTTAGGTCTCCGACTGAGATAAACGCTCCGCGAGGATGCGCAGTGATTCTGATAGGAATATGTCAGCTTCTCTGACCAGAATCACGCGCCAAGTCTCACGGACGTTCGACTTGAATTGTTTTGAACTTATTTTGTAAAATCAATTCATTTTTTAATAATTAGACGACTAATTATTAAATGCCTAACGGTTAGAATAATCACTTTGAATGTAAATGTCAATAGGATTTATTATTTTTTTATAATTATCCATGATGGGATCATATCCAGGATTCATCTCCCAGCTGATATATTAACAGGACCGGAACACAATACATAATTACAAATGTACTGCATCCCGGCCCTGTTGCCATTCAAGGATTAAATCTTATAAAGTTTCAGAATCTAACACGATTGTAAATGGTCCGTCATTAATAAGACTGACTTTCATATCCGCTCCGAATCTTCCTCTTTCTACAACCTCTACCTGTTCCTTGCATTTTTCAATAATGTATTCATACATTTCCGAGGCCATATCCGGTGCTCCGGCTTCGATGAAGCTTGGCCGGTTTCCTCTCTTGCAGTTTGCATATAATGTAAACTGAGAGATGAGAAGAAGTTCTCCTCCTACCGCATCCAGTGACAGATTGGTTTTTCCCTGTTCATCTTCAAAAATACGAAGTCCTAACATTTTCTTTACCATCTTGTCAGCCACTTCTTTTGTATCATCATTGCTGACTCCGATCAAAACCATAAATCCTTTCCCAATTTTCCCAAGGCTCTCTCCGTCTACCTTTACTTCACTTTCTAACACTCTCTGAATTACGAATCTCATTTTCTCTCTCTCCTGTCTTTTGTATTTACATAATCCTTTTATGCCTGCCCATTTTTTAATTTTTCTCTCTTGTCCGGAAGCTGTGCAAGTATAATTGCCACAAACATCAACACACAGCCTATTCCTTCTCTCGCTGACAGTGTTTCTCCTAATATTATCCAGCCAGAAAGTACAGAAAAACAAGATTCCATACTTAAAAGCAGTGATGCAATCGCCGGATTCGCATGCTTCTGTCCGAGGATTTGTAATGTATATGCCACCCCACAGGACATGACTCCCGCATATAAAATCGGCATCCGGGCATCTAATATATTTCCAATTTGCGGCGTTTCTGTCAGGAACATAAACGGCAGTGATGCAATTCCACACACAAAGAACTGGATACATGACATTTTCACACCATCTACTTTTGGTGAATAATAATCAATCACCAGAATATGTACTGCAAAAACCAATGCACAGGCAAAAATCATAATGTCGCCCTTGCCAATTGAAAATCCTTCTTTAATACATAAGAAATACAGCCCTATCAGTGCCAGAAATACTGACATCCACACTTTCCAACCTGCTGCTTTCTTTAGAAATATCCCAAGAACCGGAACAAACACAATATAAAATGCGGTAATAAATCCTGCCTTTCCTGCTGTTGTGTACTGAATCCCCATCTGTTGGAGGCTGCTTGCTGCAAATAAAAGCAGACCACAGGCAATTCCTCCCTGAATCAGATCTTTTCTTGTTCCGTCCACTTCCGGCTTCCCATTCATCTTTTCCAACAACCAGATACACGGCAAAAGCGTCACTCCTCCAATAAAGCTTCGCACTCCGTTAAATGTAAATGGTTCAAGAAAGTCCATTCCTACGCTTTGTGCAACAAATGCGGTTCCCCAAATCAGAGAAGTCAGTAACAACATAACTGCATTCTTTGGTTTCATCTCTCTTCCTCCTTGCGCAATTCAAATTATTATAGCATATTTTCTATAAATATTGCATAAATTCTTCTATTGACCTTTTCGTATTTTATTTATCTCTTCAATAATAACCTCGACATTCTTGTTTCAATGTCTTATTCCCATTAATGAAATCTATTTTTTCAATCTGAATTTCGCTATTATCTGACATTGCGATTTTATTTTTATTATTTTCAATTTTTATATTGACATTTTCATTATTAAGTGATATATTATAGTCAAACAAAAGAAGAAATTAAAAATAAAAAAACTAGAAATCCGAAAGGAGGATAAACCACCAGGAACATAAAAGAAACACCCCATAATAAAAGAAAGGACAGGTTATCAACCGAAAGGTATAGTCCAATGTACTCAGAAGAGATAAATTAAGAGCGCTTCATCAAAACAAAAAAATTGATGAAGCGCTCTTAATAATTTATATCATTCTAATTATTCAAAAATTCTCCAACATTGTTACTGCAAGGATTAGCACATATAAACTGACATCCCCATCATATAAACTGCACCATAATACAATATGAGTAACACAGCACCCA
Organism: Dorea sp. 210702-DFI.3.17; assembly: GCF_020560825.1. Lineage (NCBI taxonomy): Bacteria > Bacillati > Bacillota > Clostridia > Lachnospirales > Lachnospiraceae > Dorea > Dorea sp. 210702-DFI.3.17. The sequence goes on along the minus strand of NZ_JAJCNB010000004.1, from coordinate 32,315 downwards.
TCAGAAGACTCTGCTTTTTCTCAATAGTTCTTACTGCAATCAGGCTATCTGATATAAGAAATGCACAGGCGCCTGCTGCCAGAAAATATCTACTTCTTCCTGGTACAATAACCGCTGCACTAACTGCCATAGATACCATAGAACTTAAGACCGCTGCATAGAGAAGTACAGGAATCTTTAATTTCCCAAGTTTCGGCAATCCTTTATGAAAAATCATAAGAAACACGCCGTAGATTCCAAGTATTCCCAGAATACTGCCAATTTGAATCCCTTCTATCCTGTAAATTCCTGCAATAAAACAAAAATGTGCAATACCAAATGTAACGACTCCCCATAAAAATTCCAATTCTAAAAGCACATCTGCAAATACGCAGAACAAAAGACCGACAAATATCATCCAGTCTGAAAATCCCTGTTTTCCCGCTGCCAGACCGCTTCCACAATTCCAGACCGTCATACAGGTTGCTGACGCTTTAAATACTAAAGAACCCTTCGGGTAGCGATCCCGAAGGGCACCATATAAAGTTCCAAATACTATCATAAGTAGCAGCGTTGCTGCTATCTGGTGTATCATGCGTTTGCCTGCCCGTCGTTTAGTCCGAGCATCTTTTCAAATTCCTTCTTCAGAAAATCACAGGTCGGTTTGTTCCACTGTGTCCCTTCCAGTCCATTTTCTGATTTTATGATCTGCAAAGCCAGAAGCAATGCATCTACTGCTTCTTCATGCTCCAGATTATGCAGATTTGACACAACATATTCTTTTGCCTGACGCGGTGATATCCCTGCTTTTTTTGCAAGTGCCCGACAAAAAGTCTCGAACCCAATTTCAGTCTCTCCACTCATCCAGATCATATCATCGAACTGTTCATATTTTTTTACATATTCATTTATAATCTCTTTGGCTTCCTCATCCAGATCATATCCGTATCTCTCAGCTATCTCTTCCAATTCTTTCCAATAAGAAACATCTACAGCCGAATAATTCATGCTGATTCTAAGACAGCCTCCGGTCTTATGGATCTCAGTCTGAAAATCCTCTTCCCAAGTCGGACATACCAGCATCTTAACGCCGTTCACAATACCGCCCTGTATAATCTTTTCCTTCATTACTCCACTCCGCCTCCATTCTCAAATCTTCATGGGACTCTGCTGTTATATTTCACCGTTCTGGCGAATTCAAGAATGCCTCTACATTCTGTTTCTTATTCTATCTCACGCCAACTACTTTTGTCAAATCATGACTTACAATAAGATACTGTCCTCTATATTTTGAATCTATATTTCCAATCTGTGTTTCAACTCTCTATACATCAAAATCTCCACTTCGGTAAGCACGCAGTAACATCTTTAATCCTTCAATATCCTCTTTGATTTTCGCACCAATATCCGTATTGCGCACCATCAGTCGTTCACTCTCTGTCTCCACCAGTTCTGATTTGGATTCGATATCCTTATTCTCTGTCAAAGCCGCATAGACACTCTGAAATGGCTGATGGGATTTGATTCGGATTCCATGCGAGTTAAATATTAACGTATATCCTGCTATTCCAGTCGTCTTATGATAACTCTTACAGAAGCCTCCATCAATGACAAGCAGTTTCCCATTGGCCCGTACCGGATGTTCTCCCTTTGATGTTCTGACTGGCGTATGTCCATTGATAATATGAGAGCTCTCGGAATACAATCCAAATTCATGAAGAATCATATTACAGACTTTCTCCTCATGATAGAATTTATAATATGGATTTGATTGTTCAACCCACGTATTTTCATCCAGTACATAAGTCCGCTCAAATGTCTTAATATTTCTTCCGGAAAGAGGGGATTTTCTTCCACACCAGAGATACCACATAAAATCACGGTCTTTTTGTCTGGCATCTTTTGACCACGCCCGTCTGGCAATTCTCTCCGCGTAATCCAGATACTCTCTTCCATGATATCTCTTCTTGCCAAATGCAACGCCTTCCAGATTACCACTTTCATCTAATGGCACACAGCCATGATAGAGCAGATTCCCATTAAAAATGCGATACATACTTCCCTTCTGATACAGAAATTCAATATGCTGTCTGAGACGTATGCTGTTCACAAATGCCATACGAAGCCCTTCCATCACCTGTTCTTCTTCCTCAGACAACTGATAAATATCTTCTATATCGCCCGAATCAAAATTCACTGTCGGAAATGCCTCTTTTTTAATTGCATGTTCAGTTCCATCAATTTCTACTGTCTGCTTTTCCACATTTACTTTGTGAAGAAGCAGCTTGTCTGTCATATTGTAATCCGGATTTCTTAAGATTACCTGTCCTTCCAACTTAAAAAGCATGACAGAAATCGCTTTTAATGCAGCTTTCATTGGTTCCTCGCTCGGATATATCTTTTCTGCAAAAAGAGCCAGATTCCGCAGACTGATTCCATAACTATTCTCAAGAATCTTCGTATTATTATATTTCAGGTTATTTCGGACAACCGTTGCAATGCATGCCTTGCTTCCCGCTGCCGCTCCCATCCAGAGAATATCATGGTTCCCCCACTCAATATCCAGAGAGTGATATTGCATCAGAAGATCCATGATCCGGTCTGCACATGCACCACGATCAAATATATCTCCCACAATATGTAAATGATCCACTGCAAGACGTTTGATCAGTCCTGCCAGCACTTCAATAAATTCATCTGCATTGTCAAGTTCCAGAAGCGTATCTAGAATATTTCTGTGATAAACTACCTGATTATCATCTTCATCTTTCTGTACATGAATCAGCTCATCTAAAATATATGCATACTCTTTCGGCATTGCCTTACGAACTTTAGAACGTGTGTATTTTGAAGAAAGAAGCCGCGCAATATCAATCAGTTTTCCAAGTGTTGCACGATACCACTCCTCATTATTCTTTCCTTCTTTCCGCACAAGTTCCAGCTTCTCCACCGGATAATAGATCAATGTACAGATTTCCTCGCGGTCAAAATCAGAAAGTGTCTCACCGAACAGCAGGTCTACTTTTTCCCGGATAACACCGGAACAGTTATTTAAAATATGGCAGAACGCTTCATATTCGCCATGAAGATCGCTCATAAAATGTTCTGTTCCTTTTGGCAGACTTAATATTGCCGTCAGGTTGATAATTTCCCTGCTGACAGCCTGTTCTGTCGGATATTTCTCCGCTAATAATTCCAGATATCTCTCGTCATTCATAAAATTGTTGTCCTTCCATATTATCTCAATTATTGCTTTCCCGCTTCTGTTACAAGTATACATTTTTTTCCACACCAGTGCAACTATACTCCCAAAAAGAGAGTCGGTTTCCCGGCTCTCCTAAATCCACAATCAAGTAACTTGCTCCCACCTGTAGAGGAAGAGGCATTCTTGCTATATTTTCTATCTAAAATTTTATTAATCCGACTAAAGACTCCATAGTTTGTGTGTTTGACTTACTGTTTATATCTATCTTCTCCTAAATATTTTTCTAGTCATTGCAATATAAAATTGCTTATACAGTCTCTCCCTTAAGAGTCCTGGTATTCTGGATAATATACAGAGCGACCGATATGACCATCATTATAGCGCACAAACCAATCAACAGATCTGATACCATCGGTGTAATGTGGAACCATATAATATGCACCGCTGCAGTTCCATATAATAAAAAGGTTACTATCTTTCCATGCCAGTCTGCACCATGTACTTTTCCTGTCTTTCGTATCACAATACATCCACTGACTACCATATACAGCTCCTTACCTGCCATTATTACGATTAAAAGAAGCACATGCGGAAAACGAGTAAACAGACAGATTAACATCGCTGCCTGTGTCAGCTTATCAGCCACCGGATCAAGTATTTTTCCTAAATTACTAATCCTATGGAATCTTCTTGCGATATATCCATCAGCAAGATCCGTAAGACCAGACAGCAATAAGATTTCACCAGCTAACAGAGGATTTTTCTTTACACAATAACTCCATATAATTACCGGAATCAGACAAAGCCGAAAAAAAGAAAGAAGATTAGGAACCGTAATAATTCTATTCAAATTTTCTTCCTGATTCACTTCACTCTGCATGTACGGTCACCTCACTTTCCTTTTTTTTAGACATAAACCAATAAAATATAACACAAAATGCTAAAGCAAACACAACACCAAAAACATTTTGAATCACTCTAAGACTAACCGCTCCTTGTAGTCCATAAGTCTCTGCAGCAATGGCTAAAGCACCAAATGTGTTAAATACTGCCTGCCAGCCATATTGTGCTGAAAATCCTACACCGATTCCACCAAGAATTCCTATATATGCATAGATTGACGAAGGAAGCAGAAAATATAATACTGTAAAACATATAACACCTGCAATATTTCCGACAATCCTTTTACGGACTCTGTAGTGCATATCTTCCATAAACGGCAAAATCGTGGACATGGCCGCAATACCAGCCCACATTGCACGTGGCATATTACAAAGTTCTGCAATGCAAAGGACAATCGGTACGCATAAAATCTGACATATCTGCCATTTTGTTCTGGAAGAAGTGATATCAAATTCTTGTATCAGATCTTTCAGATTTCTTTTATAAGTTCTGTTTTTATGATTTCGATAAAATACGAAGCAGGTAAGTGCTGCACCTAAAGCCATTCCGACTAATCGCATCTGATAGCTTTTTCCCGTAACATCATAACCATATAGCAGCAGATACCCAAGAACCAATGTAGATTGATTAAACATGAATGGATTATGGCATCCGAACAGAATCAACACAGCCAGTGCCGCAATATTTAACAGCATTCCCAATACCGGTGAAAACTGATTTGCTAAATGCGGACATACAGTCATAATTACAAAGAACAAAGCCAAAAGTATCGTAGATTGTCCGGTGTGGATCCCCAGATCCGCATTTCGAAACACCATGAGACATAATAAGACTACTACACCTACAATGCTGTTCTCATTTCCAAATAGGATGCTGAAAATACTAACAAAGAAAAAACAAAATGCCATTGTAACAGCTATCTTCACCAGATATACCCACATATGATATAATTTTTCTTTTAGTGTTTCACTCTTTTTCAACAGGTTTTTAGAACCTGTCTGATTTAACTGCAACTCCTGATAAAATGTCATATAAATTCTCCCATCTTCTAATTTATCTTAAAACTATATAATCTCATCTTTCTGCTTTGGCAGCTCTATAACAAATCTGCATCCACCATATTCACGGTTTTCTGCTTTGATTGTTCCTCCGGCACTATCTACAATCCGTTTTACAAGTGCAAGACCTAGGCCATTTCCTTCTGCTTTATGAGATCCGTCTACCTGATAGAACTTGTCAAATATTCTGGATTTTACATCATCCTCTATTCCTGGTCCTTCATCTTCCAGAATGAACTTAACAGAATCCTGTTCTTGTTTCAGAAACATCGTAATTGTCCCCTTTGAAGGGCTGAACTTAATCGCATTATCCAAAAGATTTATCCAGATATGCATAAAAAGTCCTTCATTCCCAGTATATTTAACTTCCTCCAATTCTACCTGAAAACCAATTTCTTTTTCTGTCCATTTTGTTTCCAATGAAAGAAATGCTTGGCGGATCTGTTCATCCAGACGATATTCTGTTTTTTTCATTGGTATATTCTGATTCTCTAACTTGGATAACAGCAAAATATTACCAACCAATCCGGAAAGTCTTTGGGTGTTAAATAAGATTTTTTCTACATATTCCTCTTGATCCGGAGACAGTTCTTCTCCCTGAAGCAGCATTGTATATCCTTCAATGGCATTAATCGGGGTCTTAAACTCATGAGAAACATTAGATACAAAATCCATCTGCAGCACCTCTGTTGCACGAAGTTCTTTTGTCATAACGTTAAAACTTTGATAAGATTCTCCAACTTCTGCTATACGGCTGTTCGTTTCCAAATGCTGTTCAAAATCTCCCCGAGAAACTTCCTTCATTGCTTTACTAAGTCTGGTAATTGGTTCCAGTAACTTTGCATTAATAAAGGAAGTGATCAGCCCTGCAATCAATGTATTGAAAATCAAAAGCCAGCCAAGCACAGGTATGCTGCCCGGCAGATTAAAAAAATGATTCAAAAAAGCAAATAATAAAGCAGATATGACTGTTGAAAATACAAGTGCCAGCCAGATTGCACCAGTCAGACAGGATCGGATCCGCAATCCTTTTTCTTTCTTTTGTTCCATTATTTTTTCACCACCTTGTATCCAATTCCACGCATTGTTACGATTTCAAAATCAGGGTTATCTTTAAAACGCTCTCTGATTCTTCCTATATGTACCTCTATCGTATGTGGGTCTGCCTCCGTCTCGTATCCCCATACTTCATCCATCAACTGTTGTTTTGTAAATGTTCTGCCTGGCGAAGCTGCAAGCTTATATAAAAGCAGGAATTCTTTTTTAGGCAAAACAAGACTTTCCTTATCAGTTGTAACCGTCATTGCATCATAATCAAACTCTGTTGAACCGATCACAATTTTGTGTTCATTCAGTATCTGTGCACGGCGAAGCAGTGCTCCGACTCTTAAAACCATTTCATTCACATTTACCGGTTTTACCATATAATCGTCACTTCCCGAAAGAAATCCCTGGCGCATATCATCAAAGGAACCTTTCGCAGTGATCATAAGTACCGGTATCTGATATCCTGCTGAACGGAGTTCCGACACCAGTTCATAACCATCCATAACCGGCATCATAATATCGGAAATGATCAGATCAATATATTCCTTATCCAATACTTCTAATGCCTGTGCTCCATCCGATGCACTTTTGACTTGATATCCATTCTTCTCAAGCACTTTTTGGAATAGCTGGCTTAATTCTTTATCATCTTCTACAATCAATATTTGAAACACGTTTTCCTTCCTCCTTATTAAAACAGATACCTTGCCCATCCAAGCAGATGCTGTACCAAAAATATTTTTCTCTGACGTTTCTTTGTTAATTCGATTGGCTCTACATGATATGGATCATTATAAGTTCCGCCTTCTAATATCTGGCGGGACACTTTTTCATATTCCATCATGCCCTCTTCCAACTGTTTATTAATATCTTTACTGCGTATTACAAGCATCAGTTCCGTATCCAGATATGCACTTCTCATGTCCATATTAAAGGAACCGATTACAGACAGATCATCGTCAATCAGAATACTTTTTCCGTGGTAAGAATAGCCGCCTTCATACTCCCAGATATCAATTCCTGTATTTAAAATTCTGTTTCTGTTTCTCGCATAATCAGCAGAACCAAACGGATTTCCATTGTTGGCAACCGAATTGGTCATGATAGAAAAATCCGGAACTCTCTCCGCAATCTCTTTCCATGTATTATACATCATATCATTGCAGATAATATATGGTGTATGAATTTTCACGCGCTCTTTTGCATTTTTCATTAGTTCTCCCAGATAATACCAGACTACTGGTTCCTTGGGACCTGTGTGGATAGGATTTGACACTAATGCAATCTTTTCTGTCTCAAAAGTTTCGTCCGTGTAATCGGTCTCGCAGATTCTTTCCTTATTCTCTTCAAAATATTTCTGATAGCTGTTCTGCAGCTCTAAAACTGCGTTCTTTACAGATTTTCTATTTGCCAGTCTTTTATTGTTATGAAAATAACCACTGTCTTCCTGATTCCATATGGTTTCAAAATACTCTGACAACTGGTTAACTGAATTTTCTTTCTCAGGTTCATCGCAAACCACTAACACGTCTCTGTCATAGTTCTTATGTCCCGGAAAATCACCCAGGAAATAATTGTATGTATTTCTTCCCCCAAGAATATATCTCTTTCCATCTGCAATCAAATATTTATCATGCATTCTACCCATCATTTTCCACGGTTTCAACGGATTGGCCTTATTATACAGTTTAATTTCACCATTCTCATGGGAAGATAATCCATAGAAATACGGATTTCCTTCCATATCAATCCAGCTCTCCATTCCATCTACTAACAGACGAATATGTACACCTCTGTCTGCCGCATCATGCAGTGCTCCTAAAATCAATTTTCCACTTTCATCGGATTGAAATGCAAAAGTAGAAAGAATAATTTCCTTTTTTGCATTCTTGATCAAACGCACTCTTTGTAAAAGCGCTTCTGGATTCTTTTCTATAATTACTGCCCGTTCTGTATTTTCACTGCATTCGTTCCATGACCCATTTTTTGTTTCTTTTTTGGTTGTATTGGACACTTCCGGCTGCTTTTTATATGCAACGCAGATTCCGAGCAATTCATAAAAAGCCACACATAAAAAAATTGCCAGTATAACAAGAAGGATTTTACATATTTTATGCTTTTTCATTGTACATCACCTGATTCCTTTTTATTTCATACTTATACAATACAAAGTCAATCTCAATTTAACCTCAACAAAATTTATTTTTTTCATCCATGCAAAATCTTCTTTGTACAACAGACTGTTAGATATAGCAAAAACGGCCTTTCAAAAACAGTTAACTTCTAAATCAACTGTTTTTTGAAAGGTCGTTTCATCAGATTCTTATAGCAATCCAGCAAATAATCTCATAAATAATTGTCCCAGTCGCAAATATGCACTTCGTCCGGTTTGATATTGGTCTGTCACATCACGACATTCTCCCATCGTTCTTATCAGATCATTTTTTATTTCCACAACTGCCTGACAATCTGCCATAAAACAGCCGTTTTCAAAATGGTGATATAAACTTCGATAATCCAGATTAATTGTTCCACAAGTTGCCATACAGTCATCTGCCACACTCATTTTTGCATGACAGAAACCAGGAGTCCACTCATAAACACGAACACCATGTTTAACTAATCCATGATAAAAAGAACGAGTTATATTATAAATGAATTTTTTATCAGGGATACCAGGTGTGATAATTCTTACGTCTACCCCTCGCTTAGCAGCCAGACATAACGCATGCGTCATTTCATCTGTTATGATTAGATATGGAGTCATAAACCAACAATATTTTTCAGCTTTATTTATCATACTGATATAAACTTCTTCTCCTACTTGCTCATTATCCATAGGGCTGTCTGCATAAGGTTGAACAAACCCAGTTTGCTGTGCCGCATAATCATAGTAGAAAAGGTATTTACTAAAATCAGAATCATTAGCATCCTTATCACTTACTGCATTCCACATTTCCAAAAATGTCACCGTAAGCGACTGAACAGCATCTCCTTCTAAACGAATACCTGTATCTTTCCACTGTCCATACGGGTGTGTGTAATTAAAATATTCGTTTGCTAGATTATATCCACCTGTAAATCCGACTTTTCCATCAATAACTGTTATTTTTCTATGATCACGATTGTTCAAAAACAGATTTAAACCTGGCACAAACGGATTGAATACACGGCAATGAATTCCTATTGCCTCCATCTTTTTCACAAAATCTGTGTTAATAAAGCCAATAGAACCCATATCATCGTAGAATACTCTAACTTCCACACCTGCTTTTACTCGCTCTTCCAGAACATCTTGAATCTTATGCCATGCTTCAGCGTCTTCTATCGCATGATATTCCATAAAGATAAACTTCTGTGCTTTCTCCAAATCCTTAAGCTGTGCCTCTAATCCTTTCACTGCTTCATCAAAATACACAATATCCGTATTCTGATAGATTGGATACTGCGAATTTCTTTGTATGTAACTTGCTATATTTCCTGCTTTCGGAATTGTTTCTTTTATTTTGCTCAAACACTCCTGACTGTCTGGAAGCATTGGTAACAATTTGCTATCAATTTCTGCATATCTCTCACGCATTTTATGTGTGCCACCATTCAAACCAATCAACAAATACAGGCCTACACCCATAATTGGGAAAATTAGAATTAAGATGACCCAAGGCATTTTCATAGAGGATGTCTTATTTGATGCGTACAATCCCAAAACCAAGATCCCACTCAAAATCCTTGTAAATAAATTTATGATTTCTGCATATTCATTCAAGCGTGTTACGATAGTAATAATAAAAATCACTTCCAGAAGAATGCAGATTATGGAAAAACACAGCCGTTTTACCCCATTTTTTGTTTTTGCTTTGCCCTCGAAAGTATCTTGTTTCATATATATTCCACCTTCCTACTTGCTCAGTTTTCTCCCTAAATTTCGTGGAACATACCAATTTTGTCTTTTATTCTCTGCATTTCATTATCTGCTTCAATGATAGCTCTTGCAGAATGAAGTAATTCTTCACTTATCTCATCATAGCCAGGCATTTCTTCAATTCCTTTTTTATAGCGAAGTTGATGTTCCAATGTTGCCCAGAAATCCATACCATTGGTTCGAATCTGTAATTCTACACGCATAGGTGTTTTACCCTTAGCAAAAAATACTGGTATTTCAACAATCATATGATAGCTTCGATAACCATTCGATTTTGGATTTTTATATAATCTTTTATTTCAATAACTTTAATATCATCCTGTTGGGTAATCAAATCTGATATCATATAAATATCGTCAATAAACGCACAAACTATTCAAACGCCTGCTACATCGTTGAGATATGTCTGTATATTTTCTGTTGTAAATTCATATCTCATTCCCAAGTGTGATTCAAATGATAACATATCTAAAATTTTCACAGATAAACCATTCATTTTTAGCAACTGCTCATTCATAAGCACACCTTCTCTCATCTGGACTTTTCATTTATGTTACTACAGATATATTGAATTATCAAGACTGCAAATGTGGCGCAAATTCCATGTAAAAACTGTATTGCAGGGAATGATTCGATATGCAAGGTTCGAGAAAAAATATACCTCTATTAATATCTCAAACTTTTTCGGTGATTTTCGAGTTGGAAAAAATATTTTGAAAAAGAGTGAGAAAACTGATGCGCAAAAATGTTTTACTGATGAAGAACGAATTCGCATATGGAACACTTCATATTCAGCGTATTGAGACTAGGGCATTCACTCAAGATACAAGTACTGCCAAAAAGAAAAGTTATATAAACAACCAAAGGTTATTATCAATTTGACATTCAACAAAAAGCTGAGCGAAAAAAACAGATTGAACAGGCAATTAATTATTAGGTGATTACTATGGTGATTACTCTCAAGAATTAAGAAAACAAAAAAGCCTTACAAAGCCCGTATTTATAGGCTTTGTAAGACCTTAGTCAACAGGGGATGAGAGAATCGAACTCCCGCCAAAGGTTTTGGAGACCCCTATCATACCACTTGACCAATCCCCTATTTAAGTAAATTGTGTGTCTGTCTCCGTGACACTAGATATTTATACCATATTTATTGGTGGGTTGTCAATAGGTGATTTTAAAAAAAGCTCAAAATTACTTTTAAGGAAATTGCTTTTAATTTCATATTATATAAAAATAACTTCCGGACTGTACGATTTACAACCGGAAGTTACCTGATTTTATTTTACCTTATATCTAACTTTTATCTATCTCCCCAGACTTCTTCTGCAATTTCTTTTACAAGTTTTAATTTTTCCCACTGCTCTTCTTCTGTCAGCTTGTTACCGATCTCGCAAGATGCGAATCCACATTGTGGACTTAAGTACAGGCGATCCAGTGGAACGTATTTCTCTGCTTCATGGATTCTGGCAATGACTTTTTCTTTATCCTCTAACTGTGGTATCTTTGTCGTAATGAGTCCAAGTACGACCTTCTTATCTCCAGATACTTTTGCAAGTGGTGCGAAACCTCCTGATCTCTTGTCATCATACTCCAGATAGTAGGCATTTACATTTTCCTCTCCAAACAGAAGGTCTGCAACGGAATCATATGCACCGGAGCTGAAGAACGTAGAATGATAGTTCCCTCTGCACACATGTGTATTGATTACAAGGTCTTCCGGTGCCTGTGCAACAACCTGGTTATTCAGTTTCAGCAGACGCTTCTTATAATCTTCCAAAGCCTGTCCGTTTCTTCCGGTCAGAGCTGTCGCCATTTTTGCATCTACCATACCGCCCCATACACAATCATCGAACTGAAGATTTCTGCATCCTGCCGCATAAATCTCCTGAACGAATTCTCCATAAGCTTTGATGACATCATCTGCAAATGCTTCTTCTGAGCCATAGATTTTTAAAGTCGTAGCAAGAAGCTGCGCTCCGGTGAAGTAAGCATAGAACTGTCCCGGTGAAGGGATGGTCTGTTTTGCAACTGTATTTTCATCTTCCAATGCTTTTACATATTTAAAATGTTCTACAAACGGGTGATTCTTTACAGAAATCTTTCCTGTCATATAGGTATCATCAATCATGGCTGCTTCTGCGTCAAATGTTGTATTTCCCTCTACTGTCTTCTGATGCTCGATACCTTCAAATCCCCACATAAAGTCAAGATGCCAAGTGGATCTTCTGAACTCTCCGTCTGTGATAACATGGTAGCCAAGTCCCTTGATTTTATTTACTAAATCAACGATACACTCGTCTTCTACTTTTGTCAGATCAGCCTGTGTAATTTTTCCCTCTTCAAAATCTTTTCTTGCATCTTTTAATCTCTGTGGTCTTAAAAAACTTCCTACAAAATCATATCGAAATGGTGTCTTCATAATTATTATCTCCCAAATTTTAATAAACCTATCGTAATTTTAAACTTGTGTTGCGATAGATTTATTGTAATTTATTTCAAATGTTTTGTATAATAGCTAAAAATATCTGTTTGTTATAACTTTAAATTATGGCAGGATTTATGTTTTTAGGAATGGCTTACGGAATATATATGAAGGCATCAGCTTTGTCATGACTGCTATGTTCGTCGTTATCTTCATGGATCAGTGGCTGAAAGAAAAGAATCATACATCTTCATTACTTGGACTTGGAATTTCTTTTCTCTGTCTCCTTGTATTCGGACCGGACTCTTTTATGATTCCGACCATGTTTTTGATTATCGTCTCATTGACATTATTACGCAAAAAGCTTGATATCCCGAATCAAAAAAACTACTCGTGACATCATTTCGACAAATGTGCTTCTGAAAAAATGAAGTAGCAATAAAAAACACAGGAGGTTTGCTAACATGACATTAGCTCAACAAATCATCACTATCGGACTTTGTGTACTTGGTACAATGACTACACGTTTCCTGCCTTTTCTTGTATTTCGTGAAAACCGGGAAACTCCTAAGTTCATTCAATATGTTGGAAAATTTCTTCCATCCGCAGTTTTCGGCATGCTGGTCGTTTACTGTCTGAGAAATGTAAATGTATTGCAAGGTACACATGGAATCCCAGAGTTCATTTCCATTCTCATTACTGCAGGACTTCATATCTGGAAACGTCAGATGCTGGTATCGATTGCAGGAGGAACCATCTGCTATATATTATTGCTACATTTTTGTTAAAAGACCTATGCATCAAAATCAGCCACAAATTCACCTTCCGGTGTTTTCATTTTCAGGATTCCAAGATTAAAATCCTCTTCTTGAATTGTAATGTGATATTCAAAAACTACGTCATCTTCAAATTTAGACAACAGAATATACTCTCCATTATCCTTTCCGTCAATCTGATCACAGATATCATCATACACATCTGCTCCGGAAATATTTCTTGGATATCCTGCATCCTTAATTTTTTTCTCAATTGCTTCGTATAATTCGTTCATACATTTTCCTCTCTTTCTTCTATGTGAGGCTATCCCCCACATTCTTGTCTTTCTTAATTATAGCTTTTTTCTTTTGTTCATCATATTCCAAGCATTTCCAGCAATTCTATATGAGGATGGTTCATGTCAGCCTGATATATATCTATATAATTTAATGCCGCGCTTTCATCCATAAATGCCGGAAACAAAAATCCACACTCGGGTTCTCCCGGTTCATAATCACCACTCACCGGGCAAATCGCGCAGATTAGATATTCATACATTTTCTCGGATTCTCCCTGACGCTCATGATCCGTTCCCTTCACCGGAATATCGTAACGGTCGTGAAACACGTAAACAGCATAATCACCTTTCGATTTATAATTTGCTCCTACAATCTCATAAAATGTCTCCATTAATACATCATTTTTCAGTCCGCATGCCCGCATTCCCATCAAAAGTTTCCACAAGCTGTCATTTTGCATATTTTCCTGCAAAAATTTGTATTCTTGCAAGTTTTGATTCGTTTCTGCAAACGGAACTTTCTTTGCAATCTGCAAGTTTTTCTCTCGATCCGCCGGACTTAATTTCAAAAATGCAATATTAAATGTCCCGTCAATGCAACCGTCTGAATCCATGTATCCCCCGGCTATCCTTGTCATTGATGTTCGCTTAACTGTCATGCGCCTTGTAAGCGCCAGCATATCTTCTCTGTCTATCATTCTCTTCTTAACAAGCTCCTTACTACTTTTACAATCAGCTTTTCAATCATTAATAATATTATAATGGGCGATGAATATTATGGCAAATACTGTTGCTGATTTATTACTATTTATTTAGCATTAACTTAGATTTACCTTATTTATGTATTTGAATTTTATTTAGAAATGGACAGCTCCTTACATATTTTTATATATTTATCCGTATAAATACTGTCTTTTTCCCAGATAAAATCAAAATCATGCTGCATCTTAAAATCCGAAAGCTTTATTTCTTTCAACACTCCCGACTCTAATTCATCCGCGACTGCAATCTTATACATAAATGAAATTCCACAATCCCGTTTTAACAGACCTATAATCGTGTGCATATTTTCCACTTCTATACAACGCTCAAAGTCAGAAATTTCCATTCCTCGTGCCAAAAGCAACTCTTCCAGTATATTCCTTGTCCCCGAGCCACTCTCCCGTACAATCAAACGTTCGTTTTTCAGATCATTCATAGTCTTTGTATTCTTCTTCAGAAATGTATGGGAAACCTTGCAGACCCCAATGTAATCTTCTGTACTATAATTCATGTGTCCGTAACTATCTTTTGGATAATTTCCTTCCACTAAAGCAAGATTAATCTTCCCTTCATCTAATAACGAAAGCAACTGTGACGTATTCCCAAAATGAATATGTAAATTCATATCTGGATGATGATTCATAAAATCCGCAATCCTGTCAACAACTGCATATTCTCCAATCGTCATTGTAACTCCGATAGATAATAATTCGATATCTCCACTGACACTTTTCATTTCTTCTAAAATCGAGAGCTGATCATTTCTCATAGTCATCAGACGCTTTTTAAGTATCTTTCCGGTCTGGGTAATATACAATTGTTTATTGTGATACAAGAATAACTGGGTATTATATTCGTTTTCAAGGAAACGAATATGTTGCGAAACAGCCGGTTGTGTAATATTTAATCTCTTTGCTGCCTCTGTAAAATTCATGGTTTCACACACTGTGAGAAAGGTATTTGCCCTAAAATCTAACATATTATTTTTCCCTTCTGGTTTGCTATTTTATCAATAATAATTTCTTATATTTCAATAATATTATATAATTTTTTATTATTGTTTTCCAGTGTTATAATCAATTAGAAAAATGAAAATCATTAAATTTAAACGAGAGGTAAAAAAATTATGGATTTTATCAAAAAGAACTTATCTGGTATTTTGGTTTGTTTTATAATTGCTGTACCTGCCTGGCTTCTTGGAAAAGCTTTTCCGGTCATCGGCGGTCCGGTCATTGCAATTCTCGCCGGAATGCTCATCACATTGATTTGGACAGATAAAGGGAAAGCAGAATCTGGCATTAAATGGACTTCCAAAATTATTCTCCAGACTGCTGTCGTACTATTAGGATTCGGAATGAACCTCGGTGTAATCCTGCAGACCGGGAAACAATCACTGCCAATTATTATCTGTACGATCAGTACTTCCCTGATCATTGCATGGTTACTTCGCAGAATTATCAATGTTCCGTCCAACACTGCGATTCTGGTTGGTGTTGGTTCTTCCATCTGTGGAGGTTCTGCTATCGCAGCTACTGCTCCGGTTATTGACGCCGACGATACGGAAGTTGCCCAGGCCATTTCCGTTATCTTTTTCTTCAACGTCATTGCTGCTGTACTATTCCCTGTACTTGGGCACGTCCTCGGCTTTGACACAACGAGCGGTTCTTCCTTCGGACTGTTCGCCGGAACAGCAATTAATGACACTTCTTCTGTAACCGCAGCTGCATCCACCTGGGACAGCATGTGGAATCTTGGAAATGAAACATTGAATAATGCTGTTACCGTTAAGCTGACTCGTACACTTGCAATCATTCCAATTACACTTGTATTGTCTCTGATCCACGCAAAATCCGCATCTGTAAATGGCGAAAAAGCAGGGAATTTTAGCATAAAGAGAGCATTTCCGATGTTTATTTTATACTTCATCATTGCAGCAATTATCACTACTGCATGTATGAGTATGGGAATTAGTGCTGATGTATTCGCACCGCTGAAAGAACTGTCCAAATTCTTCATCATTATGGCCATGGCTGCCATTGGTCTGAACAGTAATGTTATAAAATTAATAAAATCTGGCGGAAAGCCACTTCTTCTCGGTGCTTCCTGCTGGATTGGAATTACCATTGTCAGTCTGACTATGCAACATATTATGCACCTTTGGTAATTTTCTTTAGATATTTTTTTGTTTCTTTGTAAATAATATTTTTAACATTATTGAAACTATAGATACTAGAAGTCTACAAAAAGCTACTAAAACAAACTCGATTGAGATTTCTTCACAGAAAAAAAATAGACAAAGCTTCGGCTTTGTCTATCACTTTCTTCACTTATGAATTATCGTTTCTGTCCACATCTGACTTGCTAATTATTTTGCGTGCACAAGACTCAATGCATCAATTTTTTTCAGCTCTTCATCTGTAAAAGGTGCACTTTCAAGAACCTTCAGATTATCGAGAATCTGCTCTGGTTTTGATGCTCCCACCAGAACACTTGTCACTATGCCATCTTTTAATACCCAGTTCAATGCCATCTGCGCCAGGCTTTCACCTCTCTCTTTGGCAATTTCATTTAAACCACGGATACTTGTGATTTTTTCTTCTGTCAACTGACTTGCCTTAAGGAATCGTCCATCTGTTGCAATACGGCTGTCTGACGGAATTCCGTTCAGATAGCGGTTTGTTAATGTTCCCTGTGCCAGTGGGCTGAATGCAATGATTCCTTTTCCAGACTCTACTGCCGCTTCCTTCAATCCATTTTTTTCGATTGTGCGGTCGAAAATAGAATAGCGGTTCTGATTAATTATAAATGGACAATGCAGCTCTTTCAGAATTGTAGCTGCCTTCTCCATATGTACTCCATCATAATTAGAAATCCCAACATACAGTGCTTTTCCGCTTCGGACAATCTGCGCCAGTGTTTCCATTGTTTCCTCTAATGGAGTTTCCGGATCCATACGGTGATGATAGAAGATATCGACATACTCCAGTCCCATTCTTTTCAGACTCTGATCCAGACTTGCTGTTAGATATTTTTTACTTCCCCAGTTTCCATAAGGACCATCCCACATATCAAAACCAGCTTTTGTACTTATCAACATCTCATCACGATAAACTCCGAGATCCTCTTTTAGGATTCTCCCAAAATTAATCTCTGCACTTCCCGGCTCCGGACCATAGTTATTGGCAAGGTCAAAGTGTGTGATCCCGTAATCAAATGCTGTAAAGCACATTGCTTTCATATTATCATAATCACCATTTGATCCAAAGTTATGCCAAAGTCCCAACGAAACTTTTGGTAATAATAACCCACTTTTTCCACATCGATTATACTGCATAGTTTCATATCGTTTTTCGTCTGCCTGGTACATCATTTATCTCTCCTTCATATATGTATTTAAACTCCTTTGTTATTATATTATCATTTCTGCTAAATAAAAACTATATTTTAGAACAAATAATAAGCCTGAGCGAACCACTATTAAATGGCCGATCAGGCTTATTATTTATCTCCAGACTTCTTCTGCTATTTCTTTTACAAGAGCTAATTTTTTCCACTGCTCTTCTTCTGTCAGCTTATTTCCAATCTCGCAGGAGGCAAATCCGCACTGTGGGCTTAAACACAGACGGTCTAATGGAATGTATTTTGCTGCCTGATGAATTCTAGCAATGACTTTTTCCTTATCTTCTAACTCTGGTTTCTTTGTTGTAATCAGACCAAGAACGACTTTCTTATCCGGAGATACTTTTGCAAGTGGTGCAAATCCACCGGATCTTTCATCGTCATACTCAAGAAGGAGCGCGTCTACATTTTCCTGCGCAAATACATAATCCGCAACGGAATCATATGGGCCACTTGTGAAGAATGTGGAATGATAATTACCTCTGCAAATATGTGAAGTAATGATCATATCTTCTGGTTTTCCTTCCAATGCAAGATTGTTGACTTTCAGAAGTTGTGCCTTTACTTCTTCAATGTCCACTCCCAGTGCTCTGTATCTGAGTTTTGCCGCATCTCCGACAATGGCTCCCCATGTGCAGTCATCAAGCTGAAGATTTCGGCAGCCAGCCTCGTAAAACTGTGTGATAACTTCTTGATAAGCCTTTCCGATGTCCTGAATCAATTTCTCATCATTCTTATAGAATTTTCTTGTCCGGTCAATATTCTGTGGCACAATCATCTGCTGATATGTCTGTGCCGGTGCCGGAATTGTATATTTTGCAACTGTATTTTTATCTTCAAACTGTTTGAGAAATTTGAAATATTCTACAAACGGGTGTGCTTTCGCTTTAATTTTTCCTACAAGATAAGTTGCTTCAAGGTCAGCAACTTCTCCGTTAAACTGAACTCCGCCACCTTCTGCCTCATGTTCAACGCCTTCAAATCCCCACATAAAATCCAGGTGCCAGAATTTTCTGCGGAACTCTCCATCTGTGATTGCATGAAAACCTGCCGCTTTCTGCTTCGTTACAATATCACGGACACATTCATCTGTAATATCGTTTAATTCTTTTTCTGTAATTTTACCTTCACTGAAATCCTTCTTAGCCTGTTTTAGTTTTTCCGGTCTCAGGAAACTTCCTACAAAATCATATCGAAATGGTGTCTTTAATATACTCATATCTTATCCTCCGTCTTCTTTCATCTGATGAGGATAGTCTACCAGTTATTATTCATTGTGTAAAATTTCCTTTTTTATTGGTTTGATATAACTTTTAGTTATGGTTTGCAAGTTTATATTACTTCTCCGGAACACCTTCGGATTTGATAAGATACCCTTCTGCTTCATCAAAACGAATGATGTACTGATATTCACTCTCTCTGCCTTCTTTTTCAGCATCATCATCAGAATAATATGTTAGCCAGATATGATAAGTATTCTTTCCTTCTCGCCATGATTCATCACCGATCAGCCAGTCGTTTTCAAGATTTTTATCCTTTTTCAGTAATGTCTCAGCATATTGCTGTGCCCCGCTCCAGATTCCCATATTCCGGCGCTGTCCCTGCATGGCATTCTGATACTGCCAGAGTGTAGCAAACATAATAACTGCCATAATTCCTGTAAAAAGAACCGTTTTATACTTCTTTTCTTTTTTCTGTCTTTGCCGACGGACACACCGGATTGTTCCAACCATCATCATCGCAATCATGAACAGATACCACAATGTCCAGAAAATCTGTTCTGTTCGTTCTATTCCACCCGGAATCCATTCTGCAATACGGTCACCCCAGATATAATTAACCAGTGATACCAATATTCCAATAGACAAAATCGATGCCACACCATAAATTCTCCGGCTTTCTTCATCATCAATATTCTGAAAAAAATACCACAGAGAAACAAACACGGCTGCTGAGAGTCCGCCGAGCACAAGACCGCCTCCAAGACTGGCAATTTTTGTTGCCCATGCTAATGTACCCACGCCAATCACCAGAATTCCGGCAATGATATTAGCGTTCTTATCCTGCTTTTTCAGTTGCTTTGAAATGTCATCTGCATTTTGAAGCATCTCAGCCACCTCCTTCTGGGTATACTGAGTTTCTGTCGTATCCATATCACCTGTCGGTTTCTTTTTTTCAGAACGCATCAATTCCAGTACCGAAATTCCAAGTACCTGTGCCAGTGGTTCTAATGTCTGGATATCTGGAAATCCAAGTCCACGCTCCCACCGGCTGATTGCTTTATCCGTCACATGAATCTTTTCTGCAAGCTCCGCCTGCGTCATTTTTTTCTCTTTTCTTATCCCGGCAATGAACTGCCCGAACTGTTTCGCCTCCACGTCTTGTCACTTCCTCCTGCTGTTCCCGCTCCGCTATTTTAAGGTGTGCAAAGCGTTTTTACAGTCTCAGCATAGGGGAAAACAGGCTGTTTTGTCAATCTACGAATCCTTTACGTCCCATTTTGCAACTATTATATCCACACAAATGAACATATCAGGAAATAAATATCCTTACGAGCAAACCCAATCTTCTAAATGTTCCAATGCTTGTAAAAATCATTCTATTCACCTTAAATCCTATTCTCTGATGATTTTTAATTCTCTGGGCATCTCACTGAAATCATTCAAGAATGCCTCTGCATTCTTGCTGCGAGGTGCGCGTCATGCAATTGCATGACATACTTCTACTGCGCACATCGTGCTTTCCTACCTGTTCTTTATATCCGGCATACTCTGCTATATGGAGATGCTCAAATAAAGATGGCTCACCTGTATTTTCAAAAAGCAGCTATCATATTGGCCATAACTGTCTTTCCGAAACGTCTGGGACGGGTGATGCCAAAAAAGCGCTGTTCCTGCTGGAGTGCCGGGATTAATTCTTCAAGTATTTCTGATTTATCAACAAAATAAGTCCCATTCATAACCGTTTAAAATTTATCATATGGTTCTTTATTATTTAAAAATTGTCCCATTCTCTACACCCCTCCTTTATACTGCTAATGCAAGTATATCCTTTTTTCGTAATGGTGCAAGAAATGTTTCTAACTGAGGATTGTTCATATTTCACCTTATTCCTCCGGTGTCATAAAATGTATTCTCTCCGGATCGAATCTGTCCTGCTGTGGTCTTTCCTCTGCCGGATATCCCATCGCAAATAAGGAAAATACTTTTACATTTTCCGGAAGATCCAGCATCTTGTGTACAAGTTCCATTCTCTCTTAAATCGGAGCTATTCCGATCCAGACTCCGCCAAGTCCGATTTCATCTGTCTCCAGCCAGATATTCTGCTGTGCAATGGAAAGGTCTATCTCTGCATAAGACGGTGCAACTAATCCTTCTGTCCGATATACTGGTACAATTACGACCGGTGCCCCTGCTGCACATTTGGAATATGGGGTTGCAGTAGACAATTCCTGTATCTTCTCTTTATCTGTCACTACATAGAACTCCCATGGCTGCTGGTTGCACGCACTCGGCGCCTGCATCCCGGCTTTTAAAACCTGCACGATTTTTCCTTTCTCTATCGGTCTGTCCTCGAATTTTCTAACACTGATTCTGTGAAAAATACTACTCATCATTCTAATCTCCTTCTTTTCTATTATCTTTTATCCTCTCACACTTACCAAGTTGTCTTATGTTCATCTGTCACTTCCAGTGTATCAGGATTTACCAGATAAAAATCAACTAACTGTGTATCGTATGTTCCACCCGGATACTTTTTCTCCAGAACATACTCATCACAGTATGTTCCGTTGTCATCTGTCTTTTCTCTATTGTAATACAGACCGTATTCGACACTTACCTGATTTCCATCCTTCGTCTCCTGCCCTGTACTGACAATAACATACGTCTCTCCTTTTGCATTACTGCTGTAAGTAAATTCCGGATTTTCTAATGCATTTGTCTCAATCAGATAATTATAGACTGCCTGCATTCCATTTCTCATTCTTAACCATTCATCACTTTCATATGGTTCTGTATTATCCTGTGAATCACTATTTTCTGTATCAGAATCTGCACTTTCTGAATCGTTATCTGTCTGGTCATTATTTTCTGTATTGTCCGGATTGGAAGCGTCTGGCTGTTCATTTGTAAATGTATCATCTTTTGTCGGTACATATATTTTTTTCATAATAAATGGATTATTCGTTACATACTCTTCTGTATAAGCATTATACCCCATATTACTCCAGCTGACTTCCAGATAGGTGTATCCATTTTCTTTTCTCGTGACGGTTTCCTTATCATCCAGTCCCAGAAATACAGCCAGAAAATTAATAAATAGCAATATCAGCCCTGCAATTGCAATTACTGCACATATGATAAATTTCACAACTTTTTGGATCCATACAGACGATGTAATATTCAGGTGTCTGTGCAGCCAGATAATTCCCAAAATTAACATTACAAACAGTCCCATATTTACAACTATAAGCGAAATTGCAGAAAATACATATCGGATTTCATATCCTGCCCCCCGGTTAATTCCATATGCAGTTCCTAAGAACCAAAATGTGTATGCCAGGAAGATCGTAACTACGAAAGCAAGACCTGGGTATTCTTTTTTGACAGGTTTAATTTGTTCCAGACACGCTGTCATCTGCTCCAGATCATTCATCTGAATCCAGTTTTCCACTAATTCGGAAGCCGGGTAATTTCCTGCATCATCTTTGATGCCTGTATACCGTATCTTTGCTTTTTCTATTTCCTCTTCATTGTCTTCAAAAGAAGCTATAATGATTCTTAAGAAATAAATTAGTTTCATTGCTTTCGCTTTACATTTTTCAATATGCATTGCATCTAATGCCTGTGCTGCTTGTTCATACTGCTTCATCTTGACAAGAATAATTGCATTATTCAGAAGCGCCTGATTTGCCAGAATCGGATTTTTCCAGTATTTGTGATGGTACAGATACAGGTTAAAGTCATGTCGTTCTTCCAGAGACATTTTACATGCGTGCTTTCTGACATAAGACGCATAGCATATGGTAAAACCCCAGGCTAAAACTATAATTGCCAATAACCAGCATAGAAATCCATTCATTTCCAAAAGATTATACCGACAATCCAAATACGCAACGATACAGATAAGAACAATATTCACAATTGCAATCGTCCATCGAATGTATCTGCCCTGTTTCGCCTTTTTCCTCCCCACTTCATTCCAACTGTACTCATCTTCTTTAAAATCATGTACATGATAAATATTCATACATTTTCACTCCTCTTTACGATCATAAATTCTGCCTGCTCTACAACACGATTTTTCAATCACAGCCCTATCTGTAAAAAATATTATTATTTCTGTACTTTCTGTATGCTTTCTAGTTTATAGAGAAAATGTCCCAGACATTCACACATCTGAGACATCTGCCATTCATTTATTCTGTTAATCTTTTAATTCTACTTGATTCTTCTCTTTGCAACTTTACCTGCAAGTTTTATCGCATACATATATATACCATATATACTGCATACATGCATAACATAGCAATGCCTTCTTTTCGGTTAATGACTTTTGAAGTCCACGCAAATACAAGAACTGCACTACTCATTATGATCAATATAAGAGTGTCCACAATATTGTCCATCAGAAATCCTACCGGACTGATTGCTGCTGCAATTCCAAGCACAAGTAAAATATTAAAAATGTTAGAACCTATTACATTTCCAAGCGCCATATCAACTTCGTTCTTTCTCGCTGCAACAATGGAGGTCACAAGCTCTGGAAGACTTGTTCCAAGTGCAACGATTGTAAGTCCGATCAGTGTCTGGCTAAGTCCGAATGACAATGCAATATCTGATGCACTGTCAACAACAAAATCACCTCCGAATTTAATTGCGATCATCCCTCCAACAATAAAGAGTATGCTTTTCCACATTGGAATAATTCTGATTTCATCTTCTACATACTCTCCGGATTCTTTCATCAGCTCGTCCTCTTTGTGCACTGCTCTTGCTTTCTTTACGGAATTGATCATCCAGATA
This sequence comes from Dorea sp. 210702-DFI.3.17, assembly GCF_020560825.1. Lineage (NCBI taxonomy): Bacteria > Bacillati > Bacillota > Clostridia > Lachnospirales > Lachnospiraceae > Dorea > Dorea sp. 210702-DFI.3.17. Next base: position 8,535 of record NZ_JAJCNB010000004.1, on the reverse strand, counting down.
AGGTAACCTGCGAAAAGAATTAAAAAGACAATTCCATCGATGTGTCCCAACTTCATTCCCACATATCCTAGTGCGATCAGCAAAACTGAACAGATAATCGATAATGGAAATTCTTTTACAAGCGTATCTTTTTTTATTGTAAGTGGAGCAAATAAAGCACATGCTCCACATACGACCATAAGATTAAAAATATTCGATCCGACAACATTGCTGACCGCAAGTGTATTATTCCCGGCAAGTGATGCTGTTACACTGACCGCACATTCCGGAAGGCTCGTTCCCATTGCTACAATTGTCATACCGATAATCATGGAAGGAATATAGAGTCGTTTTGCTACCGATGAACTTCCTTCTACGAAATAATCTGCTCCTTTCATCAAAAGTGCAAATCCTATAACAAGAATGATGATTGATTTTACAAGTTCCATTCATCTGTCTCCTTCATTTCAATTTATTTTGGCTACCATTATACCTCAATTGTATAAAAGAAACAACCGACTTATTTTTTTGTTATCAAAGAAACAACTGACTCATAAGTACTTTCTTCCGACTCGCAAATATTCATTACATTCTTTTTCTTAAGTGCTTCTGTCGTCTTTTTTCCAATAGAATAAGCTCGTTCTACCATTATCTCCTCTGTCAGCATCTGAAAAAAACGTTCCACATTGGACGCACTTGTAAATACAGCTTCTGAAATAACTGTATCTGCAGGCTTTAATATATAATCTTGCTCTGATACATTTACATTTTCATATGCATCTGTTTTTATGACATGGCAAAATTTCTGAAGTTCTCTCTCCAAGTCTTCGGAGGCCTCTTTTGCAGAAAATATACAGACTTTCGTCTGGTCACTGATCTGTTTTTTTAAAGCTTTGGCAAGTCCGGCTCCTGTCTGCTCATCTGGAACTAAATCTGCTTTTATCTGATAGTTCTTTAACTCCTGCTCTGTTGCTTTCCCTACAACGCCAAAACGAATTTTTGCAAGGCATCGGATATCTGTGTCATTGAATTTCATATTATAGAAAAAAGCCCTGACACCATTTCTGCTTGTAAAGAGAATCCAGTCGGAGCTGCTAATTTCTTTTTCAAAATCTGAAATTGGGATTGGTAGAATCTTTCCAACCATGATTGTATCAACATCTGCTCCGAGCTGTTGCAAATCTGTAATCAGCTTATTGAAATGTGTTCGTTCTCCCATAGCTTCAATATATGGTACGGTTATTTTTCTCCCGAATAATGGACGTTTTTCAAAAAAATCCAATTGGTCATTCAGTGAAACAACATTCCCCACAACAATGATTGCCGGAGATTCCAGTTTTGCACATTTTACTTTATATCCGATACTCTCCAATGTTCCGATACATTTTTTCTGCGTAGCCAGTGTTCCGTTGGATATCACTGCTGCCGGAGTATCCGGTCTTCTTCCAGCTCTTATCAGTTCTTCTGCAATATGTTCTACATGTGCAAGTCCCATCAGAAATACACAAGTCATGGATTCATCGGTAAGCAGCGTATAATCAATCTGCGCTTCTTCGTCTTTTTTGCTGTGAGCTGTAATGACCTGAAACCCTTTTGCAATCCCTCTGTGCGTAATTGGAATTCCTGCGTCTGCCAATGCTGCAACGACAGAACTAACTCCTGGTACGACTTCTATATCAATCTTTCTTTTCCGAAGATATAATGCTTCTTCACCGCCTCTTCCAAAGACATAAGGATCACCACCCTTTAGCCGTACGACCAGACTGTATTCTCTGGATTTTTTATATAATAACTCATTGATCGCATCTTGCTTCATGATATGCTTGTGATTTTCTTTTCCTACATAAATGCACTCACAGTCATGCTTTGCCATTCCAAGCAGTTCCGGCGATGCAAGTCTGTCATAGATGATACAGTCTGCCTCTTCTATATATTTTTTCCCTTTTATCGTGAGCAGACCGGTATCTCCTGCCCCTGCTCCAACTAATATAACTTTACCCATTTTATTCTTCATGACTTAATTGTATTTGAATTTTTTCTACTGCTTCTCTGGCAATCTGTCTGCAGATTTCATCTATCTGTGATGAATCTTCTATTTTATTTAAAACTGCAGATTCCACCTTTGTATATGCCAGTTTTTTCCCATCCTCCGTTCCAAACATTGCTCTTAATATTAGTTTTTCATCCTGTATCTTGCAATATGCTCCTACCGGAAGATGACAGCTTCCTCCAATTTGTTTCAAAAATTGTCTTTCTGCTTTTACACATATATCTGTTTCCTGATCAGACAATCTATTTAGTTTTCTGATTAATTGTATATTATCTGCTTTTACTTCCAGCGCAAGTGTCCCCTGGGCCGGGGCCGGAATCATCTGATCCGGCTCAAGATAGCAGGTAATCTCTTGCTCTCTTCCTAGTCTGTTAATACCTGCTGCGGCAAGTACAATTCCATCCATCTCTTCTTCCTGCATTTTTCGAATCCTTGTATCTACATTTCCACGGATCCCAACTATGTTAAGATCAGGGCGGATTTTCAGAAGCTGATACTTTCTACGCTTGCTTCCCGTTCCAATCACAGCTCCTTTCGGAAGGTCGTCCACAGACACTGCCTCTCTCAAGATCAGAACATCTCTTGGATCTTCCCGCTTCCATGCCTTTGCAAATATTAATCCATCTGCCGTTGTATCTGGCATGTCTTTCATAGAGTGTACTGCAAGATGAATCTTCTCTTCCAAAAGTTCTTCCTCAATTTCTTTTACAAATATGCCCTTTGATCCAATCTGGTCAAGCCGGCTTTTCGGATCCATATCTCCGGTCGTTTTTATGATTACTACATCAAATTCATCTTCCGGAAATGCACTTTTTAATTTTTTAATAACCTGCTTTGTCTGGGCAAGCGCCAGATTTGATCCTCTTGTTCCTACCCGGTATCTCATATCTACTCCTGTGGCAATTCTCCATTTTCAATGGCTGTATTTACTATTTCTTTAAATATTTCTTTTCGTTTTTCTTCTGTGTCATACTTTTCTATCACACGCTTTCTGATCTTCCCCATATATTCATTCAATTCTCCAAGAAATGGTGTCAGAATCTCCTTTTCCTGACTTTTTAAATATTGTGCCAGCACAGGGCTGTTTCCACTACTCGAAAATGCTGCAATAAGATTTTTTTCTTTTATATATGAAGAAAAGATAAAGCTGCAGTCCTCTTTCTGGTCCACAGCATTTACCATAATTCCTTTTGAATTACAGATTTCTGCAATATGGTGATTCAACAAGTTATCATCTGTTGCAGCGATTACCATAAACATATTATCACAATCTGCATCTTCAAAACACTTTTTTTGTAATTCTAACTGATTACTTTTTTTTACAATTTCATTGATTTTATCGCAGATATTCTCTCCGACTACAACCACTCTGGCTTCAAAATCCAGAAGTACTTTTACTTTCCGGTATGCCACCATCCCTCCGCCGACCACCAGGCACGGCTGATCCTTCAAGTTCACAAACATAGGAAAATACGCCATATTACACCACTTTCCGATCCATACTATACTCATGCATCATCCCAAGAAATACTGGACGGAGCTTTAAAGAAAATGCTGTCGCCAATACACATAATATAAAATCCGGTGCAATCGTAATCAGACAATATTCCACAACTACAACGCTCCAGCTCACAGGAGTTGCTGCATAAAAATTATTTATACAATAAAAGTAAATTGCTCCAATCGTATAATAAGTCACCAGTCCCGCAACTGATGCCATTAAGAACATTCCCTTATGATTTTTTCCTACTTTTTCTGTAATAGTACCAATGATAAATGCTGCCAGTACAAAACCAAGTAAGAATCCAAATCCTGGTCTGAAAATGTATGCAGGTCCACCTCCGGCAGCAAATACCGGAACTCCGACAAGTCCAATGCTAAGATACACGATCACACTTACCGTTGCAAGTTTTGCACCAAGCAGAAAACCTGCCATCAACACAAAAAACCATTGAAATGTAAAGTGCATGGTGTACATTGGCAATGGTATATCAACTTTTATAAATGCACCGATTGCGATCAAAGCTGCAAACAGTGCACAGGTTGTCAATTCTTTCGTTTTTAATTTCATTTTTTATTCCTTTTTACTATACTTAGAAATAATATTCATCTGAATAAATTCGCAAATCCTCTTTTTCCACCTGACCATTTTCTATATGGAAAGAATTCAACACTGGATTTTCTGCCATAAATGATATGATCATATAGCTGGCATTGGAATCAAATGCAAGTTTGATATCCTCCTGCGACGGTCTGGACGGACTGGATGGATGTGAATGCCAGTTACCAAGTGGTTTTAATCCATTCGCCCTCATATCTTTGATTGCTGACAGTTGTTCTTTCGGATCCAGTGTAAAATGATCCTCTGCATGATCAACATTTGTCAGGTAATAAACTTTTTCAATTAAACGACCATTTTCATCTTCGCTTCCTGCGATCAGTCCGCAGGCTTCTTCTGGAAGATGCCCGGTTGCATACCGGGCAATCTCATCAAGAAGTGTATATTTCATTCTTATAATTGCCATACTTATACCTCTTCACTGATTACAAATTACTCTTCTTTTCTTGGTGCCTCAAATCTGCCTGATGTCTCCTCACATACTTCCTGTTCGTAATCAATCGGCTCAAGAATTGTCGGGTGATCTCCGCACACTGCACAGTTATGTGTATCTTTTGGAAGCTTGATTTTATGAAATTCCATCGTCAGAGCGTCAAAAGTAAGCAGCGCACCTGTCAATAAATCTCCAACTCCCAGCAAATATTTGATTGCTTCCATAGCTTGAAGGGAACCAATGACTCCACCCATAGCTCCAATGACACCTGCCTGCTTGCAGGTTGGAACTGCATCCTTCGGTGGTGGATTTTTAAATACACATCTGTAACATGGTCCTTCTCCCGGAACATATGTCATAAGCTGACCTTTAAAACGGATAATTCCTGCATGTGAAAATGGTTTTTTCTCCAGTACACATGCATCGTTGATCAGGAATTTTGCCGGAAAATTATCTGTTCCGTCAATAATAAAATCATAATCCCGGATCAGTTCTCTGATATTCGTAGAATCCACGAACATGCGGTATGTATTGACTGTAACATCCGGATTCATGGCGTTCATTGTCTCTTTTGCCGATCTGACCTTTGCTTTTCCTACATCTGCTGTTGTATGGATAATCTGTCTCTGAAGATTGGACAGATCAACTTCGTCTGCATCTACAATTCCGATTGTTCCAACTCCTGCTGCTGCAAGGTACATAGCTGCCGGAGCTCCAAGACCACCGGCTCCAATAATCAGAACTTTCCCTTTCAGCAACTTCTTCTGACCTTTTGCGCCTACTTCTTTTAGAATAATATGGCGGGAATAACGTTCAATCTGTTCATCTGTCATTGCCATTAACATCCACCTCCCATGAAATAAAGAAATTCTACAACATCTCCTTCTTTTAATACGGTTGTCTCTTTCTCATCTGAAGGAACAAACTCTTCATTAATAGATACCGTTACATACTCTGGCATCTCTACATTTTCCTGCTCAATTAACTCCGGTAATATCAGATTATCCTTTACTTCTTTCTTTTCTCCTGAAACTACAATTATCATAGTGTCTTCCTCCTGACCCATATTATTACAGTAAAGCTTCCACCCAGGTCTTAAGCTCTACCAGAGTGTATGCTCCTATTTTTCGATCTAATACTTCTGCATTTTTTACAAAGAGAAGGGTTGGATTCGCTGCTATCTGATATTCTTTTGCCAGCTCCTTATCAAAATTGGTATTCACCTTATATACATATAACTTTCCTTCATAATCATCTTCTATATCTCCCAATGCCGGTGCAAGCTTTTTACATGCTATGCAGGAATCAGAATAAAAATCTACGATGACCGGAAGATCACTCTTTAAAACTTTCTCTTCAAAATCATCCTTGTTGATCCGTACTGCCATATTATTCTTCTACCTTTCTGACATACAGTGTATAAGTTCCGTCCGCATTATCCTCAAGCTTTAAGATCTTATGTCCTTCTTCTTTCATACTTCTTGGAACATTCTGAACAGGCTCTCCGTCATTCATTCGAATTGCAAGGATTTCACCATCATCCAGCTCTTCAATTGCTACTTTAGCTTTTACAAATGTGAGTGGGCAAACCTTATCTGTAATATCTACCTGGTCGTCAAATTGTATTTCTGCCATGCTCTTTCTCTCCTTTTCGATTCTTATCGACATTTTGTTTGTCAGTACACCTATCTGCCTTCGTAAGCAGCCTGAACCTCTTTTTTGAATTCTTCCTTTCCGATTCTCTCAAGTGTCAGTCGGAAACGCTCACCTGCATTTGCATACTTTTCAAAAAATGAAATAGCCGCATCTGTGACTCTGAAAAGAGTTTCTTTATCACGGATGATCGGAACAATCTGTTCACCTTTATAAATCTTATTTCCAAATAATCCACCAAAGGAAACGATATACCCCGGCTCTCCGACCCACGCATCTGTTGGACAGCTCTTTACACATCGTGCACAGTTATTACATTTTTCTCTATCGATGACGATTTTTCCATCTTCCATGCGAAGTGCTCCTTCGCGACAGGCTTTTAGACACACGCCACACTGGATACAGTCATCATGATTGCACTCAACTGTCATGCCTCCTTTGATTCCAACATCGTTCTCCTCTGCTTTCAGGCAGTTGTTCTGGCAGCCTGTAACACCAAATTTGAATTTATGAGGAAGTTCTCTTCCAAAATATCTTGCATCTAATTCCTTTGCCAGTGTATAAGTATCAATGCAGCCACTTGGACAGATAGCTGCGCCCTGACAGGCCGTGATCGTACGGACTCTCGGTCCACAGACACCTGTTCCGACTCCACCTTTTGCAAGCTCTTCTTTTACTTCATTGATATCTTCTACTTTTATAAATGGAATCTCAATTCCCTGTCTGGAAGTCATATGCACATATCCATGTCCATACTTTTCAGCCACCTCTGCAACTGTCTTTATATTTTCAGCAGTCAGATTTCCTCCCACAACTGCAAGTCTTAAGGAAAAACAGCCTTTCTGCTTTTGTCTCATAAATCCACCTTTTTTTAATGCAGCATAATCAACCTTTTCTGCCATTTTCATTCTCCTCCTGTACCTTGTTCCTGATTAGTCTCTGATTTTTGAGCGCCTTTGTATCTCCTATGTTGGAAATGATATACGGGATTGTAAGACTGTCAATAAATTTAAATGCCTTTTCTTTACTTCCTACGCGAAGTGTAAGAATTGCGCCATATCCATGTTCAAACTGTTCTTTTGTAACATGATGCCAGGAACTACTTTCCAGTCCCGGATAATTTACTATTATATCAGAATAATTCTCTGCAATCCAGTGTGCAAGTTCCAGTGCATTTTGGCACTCACGTTCCATTCTAAGTCCAAGTGTTTCAATACCGATCAGATTCAGATATGCATTGACCGGAGAAAGGCATGCCCCTGTATTTCTAAAAATCCCATTCCGAAGTTTTGCTACAAATGCCATCGGTCCATTTTTGTTGTAATTCCAAAATTGTCCTGTCCTCTTTTTTGTGCAATATTTTGAATATCCCTTCCTGTAATACCATCACAGACCATTACCAGATCCGTAATTCTAACAATATTGAAAATTATACAAACGCCCCACGGTAATTTCCGTGGGGCGTATTAGTGCTTATTTATGTGTTTATTTTGCTGTCTGTGCGTCAATAAATGAAAAATTCATTCTTTTTAATACCTGGATCAGCACTTTTCCGATTGCAAGCACCAGTACCGCTGCTGCAATTGCTTCCGGAATACCAGATGCTGTAACAGTTCCCATAACAAGTCCCCATACAGCGCTTATTGCTACATCCTTTGCCTGTGCATACTGCTGTGCAAATAACAGATAAATACTTCCCATAACTGTGATCGTATTCACCATAGATCCGACGAATCCAACGATTGGAAGTGCAATGATCTGATTCACTTTCAGTTTGTTAAAGAGAATCCATAACCATCCGGCTGCGATTCCAATCAACATACGGCATCCTACAGAAATCCAGATTGCCTTGATTGCTCCCGGAATTCCAGTAGTGCTCATGAACGGAGAAAATGCAAAAGACAAAAGGGTTGGTGCCATTGTGTTGCTCACCAGTGAACATACACCAAACACAAATCCAAGAATTGCCCCTGCTGACGGTCCCAACAGAATTGCTCCGATGATTACCGGGATGTGTACGGTTGTCGCCTTAATAATTGGAAGCTGGATCATTCCAAGCGGTGTATTCGCCAGAAGAATGACAATTGCTGCCATAAGTGCAACACTGACCATCCACTGAGTGTCGTGTTTTTTTGTTTTCATTATTCAATTACCTCCTTGTTATCATTCCTGCCATGCAGGATACAATACAATTACCGAGTAATTATAACATCTGTTCTACTATAGATACAAGTATTAAATTAAGTATAAAGACTTCCCATACCCAAAATGGGACTTGTACCTTGAAAACTCTATATTTCA
>NZ_JAJCNB010000039.1:0-21745 GCF_020560825.1 Dorea sp. 210702-DFI.3.17 | reverse complement strand
AAAACTGCGCCACAGCCTTGGCAGGCCATCGCGCAGCGATTTTGTTCAATCGGGATTTGAAAGGATGATGATATGATGGATAAATTAAAAAAGAACATGGTTTTCTACCTACTGTTGCTGATAGATTTTTATATCGTTCCTTGGTTTATAAAAAACACAGGAAGTGCAATGATTGTTATGTTAGTAATTATTCCTCTAATATGTTTAATAACCTCTGTTTTTTATGGGATTAGGAATGGTTTTAACTTCTGGTATATTTTGATTGTAGCAATAATGTTTGCGCCATCTATATTTATATTTTATAACTCAAGTGCATGGGTTTATGTAGTTGGATATGCTGTTATTGCATTATTGGGAAATTTAATAGCATTGCCATTAGGAAAAAGATAACTTCAAGTTTGTATGCGACAAACATTTGAACACTTTTTGAACACCGCAACCGTGATGAAGTCTTCAAAGCCCCTTTCTATCAGTATTTGAGATTAAGAAAAACGGTTCGATTCCGGTCTGCGGCATTTATTTGAAAAGTCTTAAACTTTTTTTGCAAAGTTTAAGACTTTTTTCTTGTCTTTTGCAAATTATTTTTCATTATGTTATTATAAGATTGTTTAAGAGTGAAAGATTGGAGGAGAGATGATAATGACTTTATTTGAATTATTACAAACTCCACTTATGAAAAATGCAGTTGTAGAACATGGAAATGCAAATTTAGATTCAGATGTTACTTGGTGTTCGCCAGATATTGCTCTCAGATTTGATAATTGGATTATACCAGGTCTTCTTCTTGTATATACCGGAGAATTAGAAGAACAGGAGTTTAAAAATGTGTATAAAGCATTACAAGAATGTAATGCTTCAGGAATCTTGGTATTTGACGATAAACCATTTGAGGATGGGTGCTTATATGGAAAACAGTTGAAGTGTTATGATAATCAAAGAATTCCTGTCATACATATGCCGGTATATACGAATATGTTAAGTTTTACGAAACAATTGTCGGTTGTTCTTGCTACAAATTTTGAAAATGAAAGATATGTAGAAAATTGGTTACGGGAAATTTGTTATTCAGGAAATGAAGTTTGTGATAGAAATATTGTGGGTGAACGGTTTGGCTATCATTCGCAAAACAAGTACATATGTATGATTTTGAGGCTCGAAAAGAAACAGGACGAACATTCAATAGGAGTAGAAATGAATTTGAAACAGGCAGAAGGAATTGTTTCAAATTATGTGACACAGAAAAACGAAAACTTACTTTCTTTTTTAGATGGAGAGACTATGATTTCATTTGTTCCCTTTCCAAATAATATTCGAAGAAGTGTGGTTCATGAAGAATTAAAAAATGTTTTTGAAGAGATAAAAAAGGTCATTTCAGGAAGAATTTGGAGTGCGGTAGTAGGCTCTTTGGTGAAAAATCTGGATGATTTTAGAAAGAGTTATTTAGATGCAATACAGACAGAAAATGTAGTATATGAACTAAAAAACCAAATTCAATTTTATGATGACTGGTATGCACACATGTTTATATTAAAGAGATCAGAGGAAGAATTAGAGCAGTTGGTAGACCAAGTGTTAGACCCGTTGTTTGGGCATCAGGATCTATTGCAACTTCTTGCTGTTTATTATACTTATGGAGAGGATTTAAAAGCAACAGCAGAACGTTTGTTTATTCATGTTAATACAGTAAAATATCGATTGAAAAAAGTGGATGAGATTCTTGGATATAATTCAAGAGAATCAAATGCCAGATTTCGATTACAATTAGCAATTATTGCATATCAGCATTTACAACAAAGTGAATGCAAAGTTTAGAAAATAAATGACAGAAAATATAGAATATTAAAGAAGAAGAATTAACTTGTCAGAAAATACAAAAATCTTCTTCTTTTTTTGTTTTAAAAAACAATGATTTCATATTTCTATAAAACTATAATATACATACAGTAAGACAAGGAATCAGAGACCTTGAAAAAAGATAATATGTTATGTAAGGAGGAAATGGCATGTTACAGAGAAATTTTGAAAAATTGAATGACAAAGGATCTCAACTTATTGCGGAAAGTAACCGGATTACTGACATTACAGATTCGAAATGGGGACACCCGGATGGAGCAGATTTCTGGTACATAGATCCGGCTTTAAATGTTGAGACGGCAACTTTGTACAACCCAGAAGTTTCGGATGAAGAAAAATTTAAGTTGGGAAAAAAGAGACAACAGGCATATTATGATCAGTGGTGGAGTACAGAACATACCTGCGATATCGAAAAATACGAAGTGCCAGGGTGTGAAGAAGAGCCTGACACACCAGTGGAAGTGTGGGTAGTGAAACCTAAAAATATAAAACCACGTAAGAATCGTGTGCTTTACTATGTGGTTGGAGGAGCACTCGTTTCACTGAATCCTAATGCATATCCGATTGAGCGACTTTGTGAGGAACATAAATGCATTGGTATTGTTCCGATTTATCGACTTTCATGGGAGGCAAAGTATCCGGCTGCAATCAATGACCTACATGCAGCATATAAATGGATGAATGAAAATGCGGATATGCTTGGTATTCATCCAAACAAAGTTGTATTGAGTGGATCAAGTACAGGCGGACACCTTGCATTGGCATTAGCATTCCGTTTGAAGAGATATGGATATAGTCCAAGAGGAATTGTAACGGTTAGTGCACAGACAGACGATAGAGAGAAAGATGGATCTTCTTTCTATAGTGGTGTATGGGATTCTGTTGAACAGCATGATGGATTATATCAATGGTTAGGTAGAAACTTTGATTCTAACAGGGTAGGACCAGAGGCACTTGCTAATCATGCAACAGTAGAGGATTGTATTGGATTCCCGCCAACATTTATGTATCAAAGTGAAATGGATCCGGATATTTTTGGAAATATTGAATTTTACACGAAGCTTTTGAAAGCACATTCATTTGCTGAATATCATGTGTTTGGAGGAGCTCATCATAACAATGGAGTATGGTCAGTCATTAAGAATTGTGGTGAACCAAATGATTACTCTATACCTTAAACAGAAAAGGATCTGTACTTTTGTTATTCAAATGTAATAACTTGTTCGGGGGTATGAAAGCTTTCGGATTTTTATACAGAGAGCAAGGGTATCGCTCAATCCTCTGATTTGATGATTTTGCGACACCCTCTGATAATATGATAATAAGAAAGTATATGTTTAAAACGACTGTAATGTTTGGACAGATGACTTTGATTCTCTTACTTTAATAATTCAGGCATTGGGTTAATTCCTGATGCCATGAAGATTCCGACAACGGTAGCAACAATTACACAGTATATGATGCAAGGAATAATGTTGGTCTTGATTAATTTACCTTCATTACCGCTGGTTCCAGTTGTAGCACATACAGATACGATATTGTTTACACATATCATATTTCCAATTGCACCACCACAGTTTTGAAGGGCTACTATCAATACCTGGGACATGCCTAGCAGAGAAGCTGTTTCAAATTGCAGGGAAGAAAATAAGGTGTTGGATACGGTACATGATCCTGACATAAAGGCGCCGAGTACACCGATAAATGGAGCGATAATAAAGTATGCACCATGAAAAATATTTGCTAGCGCATCTGCCATGACATATAACATACTACTGTTTGTATAATCAAAAGTATCAATTACTGTGGAAGCAACTTTTGCACCTATGTTAGCATTACTTGTGTAGCGATAAAGATTAACCATGGCAACACCGAAAAGTAATGCAATAGCAGCACCGGATATCTGACAAAAAGAATCTTTGATTGCTACCTTGGCTTCATGTTTACTCATTTTGTGAAGCAGAATGGTAATAAGAGCAATTAATGTAAATGGCATAATACCAGGATTCCATAAGAATTTAAAATCCCAGTTGATCGTGTCAAATCCAAGAATATGATCAATGTGCAGAATAAATGGTTCATCTGTGAGAATCGGTTTTATTTTGAAAAAGCCAACACGTGTTAAAACAAGGATAATACTGATGATTACGTATGGCATCCATGCTTTAACAGGCGACATACCTTTATCTTGTGGCTGGCTGACGGTTTGCGTTGAAAGCCAGCTTTGGTCGCCCCATTTTTCCACTCCATCAAAAGTCATAACTTCTTTTGGCATTAAAAATCCTTTTTTGGCAGCGAGGATTAAGATTGGCAATGCTGCAAGAAAAGCAACCATAGAAGTTAATTCTGGACCTACAAAAAATGCCATTGTAAGATAGAGAACTCCGACAACAACACCTGTAAGGATGCAGAATGGAAGTGCTTTTAATGCATCTTTAAAACTGTGGTTTTTTCCGAAGACTTTACAAAGGACACAAAGTCCGATAAAAATAATGAACAGACCACCAACCATATGTGGAATACAGGTCCATTTGGTCAGCATAGCGGTAAACTTATCCGGATCACCGCCAAGAGCTGTTACGGAAGAGGATACAACACTGGAAGCTGTCAGTGTTGGAACACCGACAGGCCCCGGGCAAACAGGTGTAGAGTTGTAAATTAAACATACAGCAGCTGCTGCCAACGGTGGGAATCCAAGTGAGATTAAGATTGGAGCAGAAAGTGCAGCAGGTGTTCCAAATCCGGCAGCGCCTTCGATAAATCCGGCAAATACATATCCTACAAGGATTGCTTGAATCCTGGCATCTTTTGTAATATTTGAAAAGATATTATTAATAGAAGCCATTGCGCCAGATTGTTTCAAAACATTCATAAGTAAGATTGCGCCAAAAATAATTGAAAGTGTTTCAAAAGCACTCAGAAAACCCGCAAGAGTCTGAGCACCAATTTCGAGTATTCCCATTTTCCAGATAAATCCGGCAACAAAACAGGCAATAAGCCAAGATGCGGGCAAGGCCCGTTTTGCCGGCCAGTTAAAGCCGACCATTAGTATGACGGTCAATAAAATAGGAATAGCAGCAATAAGTGCATACATAAAAAATCCCTCCTAAAATGCGAAATTTGCTTGTTTATAACAGTAGAAAATGGCATATTTCATGGTTTTAGAATAACAAAAAAAGTTGAGGATTTCATTTTACAAAGCCGTTGTCTGTTTTAAATATGAACAATAAAAAAAAGTGTGTTGTTTTTTGTTGAAAATATTGAACTAATAAATTGTATGGGGTGAAAAATTAGACAAAAATGCTAAAATGTACAAAAAATAATTAATGATTGAGGTTGATTAGTTGAATAATCTATAATAGAATATTGTTAGAGAGAAAAAACATACAATTTAAAGCTTATAAGAGAGTAAATATCTCAAAGGAGTGTAATGTATGGCTAATAATCAGATAACGAAAGAAGCGTTGGCGACCGCATTAAAGAAGTTATTGGAGAAACAACCATTATCTAAAATCTCTGTCAAGTGTATTACAGATTATTGTAATATAAGCAGGAACACATTTTATTATCATTTTCAAGATAAATACGAATTAATTAACTGGGTTTTTTATACGGATATGCTTCAAAATGTAAATTCGTTTAATGATCCATCTAAACTGACAGATAGCTTTTTAAATGTATGTAAGTGTTTATATGCAAATCGAAAATTCTATCTTGCATGTTTTCAGTATGTGGGTCAGAATTCATTATATGAATATCTGAATGATCTTTATTATGAAATGTGGAAAATTAATATTGATATGCGCTATTCCGAATCAGGATTTAAATTAACAGAGTCAGAGTTGCAGCTCATGGCGAAAATGAAAGCGCATTCTTTAGTTGGAATTATTTCGGACTGGGTCAAGGATGGAATGCGAGATAATTATATGAGTTATTTTGAACAAGTACATGCAGTATTGGAATTTGAAGCTTCAGGTTATGCACATTTAACAGAAGAGCGAATGCTGGGAGAGCATATGGAAAAAGCGAATATGATTAGCAGAAAGAAGTGTTTGAAAGTATGTTAGAACGTTCAGAGTATATTTATTCAATTCCTGACGGGCTGACTGGAGAAAAAAATCAAGATAACATAGTTCCATTTATTAATTATAAGGAAGCAGCGCCCAAAAGATGCCTTGAGATGTTGTTAAAAAAGCATCGGGGAGAACATTTTCAAAGTGAGGTTATCATGGTGTCGCCCGAAAAACCGAAGATACCGAATCTTCATAAAAAGCTTAATGAAGCAAAGATTCTTTTGATGACAGATGGAGGGCTGGTACCGAAAGGAAATCCTGAAGAACTTCCTTCAACAAACGCAAAAATATGTCTGGCGTACAGTATTCAGGGGTGCGAGGCATTGAAGCCAGACAAATATGAAGTCAGCCATCAGGGTTATGATAATCAGTATGTGAATGCAGATCCGAATCGTTTGTTGCCGGTAGATATTATGAGAGAGTTGGAGAAAGAAGGAATTATTGGAAAATTATGTGATATCTTTCTAACAACAGCAGGAGTGATGACATCGACAGAAGAAAGTATTCGTCTCGGGAAACGAATTGCATCTTTAATCAGACAATATGAAGTGGATGCTGTGATTATTACATCAGCGTGTGGAACAAGTACTCGATGTGGAACCTATATTGGAAAAGAAATTGAAAATATCGGAATTCCAGTTGTACAGGTTACAAATCTGACGCGCATAGCTATTGACTCTGGTAGTGTGAGGATAGTAAAAGGTAATAATGTTTGTTATCCCTTTGGAAATCCGCAATTGCCCTTGGAACAGGAAAAAGAACAACGCAGACGATTAGTCATGGAAACGTTAAATCAGTTACAGCAGGTCATCGAATAAGAAGGAATATAAGAAAATAAGAAAAGAATCTTTTATTGCAGAAAAAGAAAATCTGTAATGAGAGGTTCTTTTTTTACTAAAAAATGGTACATATATGATATTTGTAATAGAATTAGACACAATACTTTTCTGTAAATTGAGAATGAAAAAAATGAAAGATAAAATATATACAACAGTAGAGTTTGGCTAAGTATCACTGCATGGAAGAATGCAGCGTCTCAATGTGAGAAAGGAGAAAATGCCATGAGTAAAAGGTTACAAATTGATTACATTCGTGTCAAAAAGGTTCAATTTGGAAAGAAAACAGAACTGTCAGAAGGTGTATTGACAGTCAACAAAGAAGAGCTTATAAATCAGGCAAAAAGTGAATTGTTCGGAAGTCTGGATATTAAGCTGGCTGTACCAGGAGAAAGTTGCAGAATCCTGGGAATTCATGACGTAATGCAGCCGCGTTGTAAAGCAGATGCACCAGAAACATCTTATCCTGGAATCTGGGGAAAACTTGCACCTATGGGAGAAGGCCGTACCGTTGCATTAAAAGGAGTGGTTGTATCGGATATTTATTATGCAAAATGCAACATCAAATATTATTTGGATATGGGAGGAGAATGTGCAAAATACTCTAACTTTTCCAGACATTACCATATTATTTTAGATGCGACTCCGGCAGAAGGTGTCAGTGATGCAAGTTATGCAGAGGCTTTAAAATATGCATCGTTAAGCATTAACGTTTATCTGGCAAAACTGGCAATTGCTATGAAACCGGATGAATCAGAGGTTTATGAACTGGGACCGGTAGGTCTTGGAGCGGATGGTAAACCACTTCCGAAGGTAGCATATCTGGTTACGCATATGGCTTCTCATGATACTTGGAATTTCCTTGTATATGGGCAGAGCGCGTTAGGATTTCTCCCAACAATTCTTCAACCAACAGAAGTGCTCGATGGAGCTATGGTATGGAGATATTGGGAGCCGAACTATTATCTTCAAAATGAAGTCTATATCAAAGAATTGATGAAACGCCATGGAAAAGACATTGAGTTCGTCGGTTTTGTTATGGACAACAATGTTATGAAAATTGATGGAAAAGATGCAATGAGTATGATGGCAGCTACCTTGTGTAAAGAAACTTTAAAAGCAGATTGCGTTATTGTAAATAAATCAGGTATGGGACATTGCCAGCTGGACAGTGCACTTGCATTTAACTGGGCAGAAAAAATGGGAATGACATGTGTTATGAATTTGTCTGCTGTATCTAATGATAAACCTGGTGATATGCTTGTCATATCAGATCCAAAGATTGATGCCGTTATAAACAGTGGACGAAATTACGACCTTCATCATCCGAGAGTAGAACGGGTGATTGGAGAAGGGGCCAATGTGCCAAGTTTGATGGGAATAGATGTGAGAGGGCCGTTTACACATACTACGAATTTTGCTTATCAGGGAATTTGGTCACAACTGGGTGACTGTTATGTAACTACAGATTCAGATTTGCCGGAAGTACCGGAAAAGGAGGCGTAGATCATGACAGAAAAAATCAGAGTCGTACATTATATTAATCAGTTTTATGGTGGATATGGCGGAGAAGACACTGCTAGTATGGGGATTGTTATAAAAGAAGAACCGGTAGGACCAGGACTTGCTCTTGCCAAAAATCTAGGAGAAAATTATGAAATTGTAGCTACATTTATTTGTGGAGATAATTATATAGCAGAGAATACAGACGAAGTGTGTAGACAGTTGATAGACACTGTGAAAAAATATAAAGGACAGCTTTTTGTGGCAGGGCCTGGATTTAATGCAGGAAGATATGGAATCGGTTGTGGTGCTGCGACTTCTGCGGTGACAAGAACATTGAAAATCCCAGCAGTTACTGCATTGTATGCGGAAAATCCTGGTACAGATCTCTACAAGGATCAGTGCTATATTCTTCAGACAGAAAACAATGCTGCAAAGATGCGACAGGTTGTAAAACAGGTTGCAGTTTTTGCTAAACGCCTTGTAGAAGGTGATTTTATTGGAGATGGTAAGAAGGAAGGATATCATGGATCAGGTCCGGAAATTGAAATCGACTATACAATTCCGGCACCAAAGAGAGCGTTAGCTATGTTGCTTAAAAAGTATCATCACGAGAACTTCTATACAGAAGTCATCATGCCGAACCATGAAGATATACCACTTCCGGTTCTGAATAAGCCATTAGATGAGATAAAAATAGCAGTAGTCACTGACGGAGGGCTTGTGCCAAAGGGAAATCCGGATAACCAGGTTCCGACAAATTCAAAATATTATAAGATATATGACACTCATGGAGTGGATACACTGAATGCAAAAGATTATGAGGTCAGTCATCAGGGATACAATAATGCATTTGTACTGGCTGATCCGAACCGTCTTGTTCCGGTGGATGCACTTATGAAGTTGAAGAAAGAAGGTAAAATCGGAGAGGTATATCAGAAGTTTTATTCTACAGCAGGAGTTATGACTCCGATGGAAATGGGAAAGAAATTTGGAGAAGGAATTGCAAAAGATATGAAAGAAAATGGAGTGGATGCTGCAATTCTGACATCTACTTGAGGTACTAGCTCTCGCTGCGGTGCAGTGATGACAAAAGAAATTGAAAGAGCTGGAATCCCAATTATCCATGTAACAAATCTTACCAAAATTTCTGAGGGAATCGGTGCTCATCGAATTTTACGAGGAAATAGTGTGCTTCATGTATTTGGTAATCCGTCACTTCCACATGAGCAAGAAGTTGAATATAGAAAAGAAATGGTGGAAGAAGCATTGGAAATGTTAACAGAAAAGCCAGAAGAAGGACAACATGCTTTAATTTGTGAATAAAGGGGAGTCGGATATGTTACAGCAATATGGTGGAATTCAAGCATATGTGTTGCGGATTAGAAGGGATTTGCACAAGATTCCAGAAATAGGGCTGGAACTTCCTGAGACAGAAAAATTTATAAAAAAGGAATTAGATGCGTTGAACATACCATATGTCTGTTCAGAAAGAGGCAGTGGAATTATGGCAACCATAGAGGGTGCATATCCCGGAAAAACAATTGCGTTTCGCACAGACATGGATGCTTTGCAGTTGGAAGAGGAATTAGATATTGATTATAAATCTCTATATCCGGGATATATGCATGCCTGTGGGCATGATGCGCATATGGCAATTATGCTTGGGACAGCAAGAATGCTCCTTACGTGGAAAGATTCTATGCATGGAGTGGTAAGATTAATTTTTCAGCCTGGTGAAGAAACAGCCAGAGGAGCAGAAATTGCTATTGAGGATGGATATGTTGAAAATGTCGACGCGATTTTTGGACTGCATATAGGTACTTTATTTGGAAAAGAAATTCCTTGTGGAAAGTTTATCATATCTTCAGGCTGCTGTATGGCCTCCTATGATCATTTTATTATTAAAATAAAGGGAGAATCTTGTCATGGATCAAATCCGGAAAAGGGGATTGACCCGGTTCAGATAGCTTCGCATCTTGTATTAGCACTACAGGCTATTCAGACAAGAGAACTTATGGGAACAATTGCCAGTGTGATTTCAATTGGTAAGATTATAGGTGGCAATCAGTATAATGTTATACCGGATTCAGTGATACTGGAAGGAACAACTCGTGCGGTGGACGAAAGTGTACGGCAATATCTGGCAAAAAGAATTGAAGAGATTGCAAATATGACAGCTATGACTTTTGGCGGTGAATGCGAATTCCAAATTATATGGGGAGCACCACCGGTCGTAAATGACAGACATATGGCAGATTTGGCAGCAGATGCCATAGAAGGGACTCTCGGAATTCAATATGTGGAGCGGCATATGGAGTCACCATGTATGGCAGGTGAAGATTTTGCAAATTATTTAAATATAGTTCCGGGGGCTTTTTTATATCTGAGTTCTTCTAATACAGAAAAAGGAACAGACTATCCACATCATTCTTCACGCTTCAATGTAGATGAAGATGTATTGTGGGAAGGAGTTGCTGGATTTAATTCAATAGCAAAACAGATACTTCAAAATTAGAAAAGAGGAAATATATAGTGGAATTATATACAGAAAAAGAAGTGTATCGTCCATTTTGGGAAAAGGACAGCGCATTATTAGAAACAGAGCTAGGATGTAGTTGGCATAAATGCGCATTTTGTGATTTTACAAAGGATGATTTTTATATATTTCCTCTTGAAGAAATAGAGAAAAAAGCAAAAATGCTCGTACCATATGCAAAAGCAAAAAGACGTATTTTTTTGCTGGGAGAAAATCCATTTGTAATGGATACGGGGAAAATATTGGCAATTACTGGATATGTAGAGCGTTATATGCCATGGATTCATGAAATCAGTATGTATGCAAGGGTTGATGATGTTTTAAGAAAGGATGAGAGAGAGCTTCTTGTACTACGAAAAAAAGGAATTTGTCATTTGCATATTGGAATAGAGTCTGGAAATGCAAAAGTGTTGAAACAAATGAATAAAGGTGTAACACCAGAACAGGGTATAGAAGCTTGCGAACGATTACACAGGGCAGGAATTACATATTCAGTTACGGTAATTCCGGGACTTGGTGGTAAAAAAATGTCAGAAGAACATGCGGAAGATACTGCAAAATTTTTGAATGTCATACAACCTGAAAGAATATGGATGATTGGATTAAAAATCTGGAACGATACAGATTTGTATAAGCAATATAATCAAGGTCTGTTTGTACCTTTAGATTTACGAAGTCGTATGATGGAAGCGAAAAAAATACTGGAGAATCTGAAAATGTCAGACTGCATATTTGCGGATACAACTGTATTGAATAAATATACAGTCATAGGTAAACTGCCGTATGATAAAGAAAAAATGATAAACTGGATGAATGAATTAGCAAAAGGAACCGAAAACTAACTCGGTTCCTTTTTTGTATCAGTAAGAGACAATATCAGATTAATAAAATATTTAATCTGAGGAAGGGCTATGGCTCCATTTTGAACCAGAATATAGGTGCAACGGGTAAAGGGTGTCCCATCATTAAAGAGTAATTTCATTTTTGTTCCGTCAAAATGTTCAAGAGCAATTTCTGGTAATATTGCCCAGCCAATGCCAGAATCTACTAACTGTCTGCAAGTGGTAATATTATCTACACATATTTGAGAAGAATTTGAAAAAAGTTCTTTTTCACGAAGCCATTTAATCATTTGATTGGTGAGGTATGGGTCCGTTTTTCGACTTATGTATAAACATTCCGATAAAGATTTAGAATCCATTGAATGATTCCAAACAGCATAGACTTGTTCTTTGGCAAGTATATATTTTGGTCCATCCCAACTGTATTCTCCTCGGATAATGGCAAGGTCTAGAGATCCTTGAATCATTTGGGTATAGAGCTGACTACTTTGGTCGGTACTGACTTGGAGATTTACTTTAGGGTATGCTTCATGGTAAGAAGCAAGCTGACTGGCAAGAAAGTAAGTTCCGTAGCTGATTGAGTAACCGACGCGAAGGGTACCGGATATTTCATTATGTTCAAAATTCACTTGTTGCTTTAGTGCATCTAGTTCTTCAAGTGTGTTGCGACAAAAGTCTAAGATATGTTCCCCTGCCTTTGTAAAAAAGATACCATGCCGGGAGCGTACAAGCAAATCACAGCTAAATTCCTGCTCTATTAATTTAATACGTTTGGAAATGGCAGATTGTGTCATGAAAAGTCGTTCGGCTGTACGGGTAATATTTCGCGTTTCTCCGAGTGTAGCAACAATTAAATAGTCTTTATTGTTCATAAAAAACCTCCTTAATAAGATTATATCATACATATATTCCAAAATGGAATGGAAAATAGTTCCAAAGTTTAATTTTACAAACAAAAAGGAATACTATATACTATAGTTAGAAAAAGAAAGAGGGAGGTGTAAACTTATGAAAAACACAAATTGGTATAGAAATTATAAATTAATATTTTTTGGTGTGATTTTCATATTTTTTGTATCCGCATATTTGTACTTTGAGGTGCAAGGAGAGATGTTTGGAAGTGCAAGATTTTTATTTGCAAGCATGATTTTTGTTTCATTATATGGGATGGCAAAATATAAAAAGAATACAGAAGGGATTGTTTCAAGAAATACTTTGGAGAATTGGATTGCGGGGGCTCATTCAGGAGTTTTGCATATCCGATAAAAGATAGTAAAGATTTTGGAAACAGAAAAGCTATAAAGGCAGCACCACAATGAAGGTGCTGCCTTTTCCTGTATTGCTTTCCACGGTGACTGTACCGCGATGCAGCTCTATGATTTTCTTTACAAGTGCAAGTCCCAGACCATTGCCTTCCGACTGGTGTGAAGTATCGCCCTGATAGAACTTGGTAAAGATTAGATCAGAGGTTGCCTGATCCATGCCGGGACCGTGATCCTGAACTTTGACGATGCAGGTTCCATCTTTTGTGTGAAGAGAGACAGATAATTTTCCAAACTCTGGGGAAAACTTAATTCCATTGTCCAGAAGATTGATCCATACCTGTTTTAGCAGTGCTTCATCAGCGAGGATGTCTAATTCTTCCAGATTAAGATCCAGCTTCAGATGTTTTTGGGACCACTTATATTCCAATAACAGAATTGCTTCCCGGATCTGTTCGCTTAAGGAAAATGTTGTCTGTCCGGAAAGGGAAGAGAGACTTTCAATTCTGGAAAGGTCAAGTATGGTCGTGGAAAGTTCTGATAAGCGCCTGGACTCTTCTATAATAATGTCCAGATATTCTTCGCGTTGATCTTTTGTGAGTTGGTCGGATTTTAATAATTTCGCGAATCCAAGAACGGAGACAATCGGGGTCTTGAATTCGTGAGAGAAGTTGTTGATAAAATCTGAGCGTAACATTTCTGTACAGGACAATTCTTCGGTCATGTGATTAAAGCAATCAGATACTTCTCGGAATTCTGCTGGGTGTTCCAAGTGGATTTTAACATCATAATTTCCTGTGGATACTTGATGAATAGCCTCGACCAATGTATGGAGAGGTTTGAGCGGCAGGTGGCTGATCAGAAGTGTGATCAAGGTGCCAATGATAATACTGATGATCCCGGTCTGAATCAGAAGCGGAATCTGTGAGGACGGTGGTCCGGCATTGATGAAGCCATGATGGATGAGCAGGATCATAACTCCGTTTCCGAGAAATGTGGATAATAACAGTAGGACAAAGATTAAACCGGTTGTAAGAAGGTTCATTTTTGCCCGAAAATTTAGTTTTAATTTGCCTGCATTTGTATGTGTAAAGTATTTCATCATTATTTAAATCTCCATATATTACATTTACATGAGTGCCTCTTGCACCTGTGCTTTATATCCAAGCCCCCGGATTGTGGTTATGGAAAAATCATGACAATTCTGGAAGCGGTTCCGGAGACGGTTGATGTGTACGCTGACAGTCGCATCATCGGAATCAGAATCCGGTCCCCAGATATCGTCCATAAGCTGCATGCGGGTGAATATCTGGTTTGGGTAAGAAAGCAGCTTATATAATAGAAGAAACTCTTTCTGAGGAAGCAGCTGGGTATCCTTATCTGTAGTGACGGTCAGGGCATCATAATTTAGTATAGTATGTCCAATGCGAAGCTTGTGTTCAGCAGTGATTTTTGCCCGTCGCAGAAGCGCTTTGATTCTAAGAAGAAGGACATCCTCATCAGCCGGTTTCGTCATATAATCGTCAGCACCGGCAAGAAATCCTGTTTTTATGTCATCCGGAAGCTGCTTTGCAGTATGCATCAAGATAGGTATATCATTTTTACAATCGCGCAGAAGCTTTGTGAATGTAAACCCGTCTGTTCCGGGGAGCATAATGTCAAGAATGATGAGTGCAATATTGTATGTCTCCATAATATGTAGTGCCTCATCGGCTGTTTCCGTGCAGATTGGAGTGTACCCGGCGGCCAGAAGAATTGTTTTTAAATAGCGTCGTATGTTTTTGTCATCATCAATAATCAAAATTTGTAGCATAGAAAAGCCTCCAATTCAACTGATATAAATTTTTCAGTGATGTTATCCCCTCTTTCAGTCTATGAGAGAGTTTAGCACAAAAATTCATTTAAAAATCTATTTTCACAAACTTTTCACTTTTGGACATGCAAAAGTTTAATTTGAGTTTAGATTCATTTTCTTTAATAAGACTTGGAAGAAAATGTAGGAGGTTTGTGATGATTTCAGTAAAACATTTAACAAAATGTTACGGTGAATTTACCGCAGTAGACGATTTGTCCTTTGAGATTGATGAGGGCCATGTCTATGGTTTTCTGGGACCTAATGGTGCCGGAAAGTCTACAACTATGAATATCATTACCGGCTGTCTGTCAGCGACATCCGGTCAGGTCACGATTGATGGCCATGATATTTTTGAAGAGCCGAAAGAAGCTAAGAGAGCAATCGGCTATTTGCCGGAGATTCCACCGCTTTATACGAATGAGACACCAGAGGAATATCTTAAGTTTGTTGCAGAAGCGAAAGGATTAAAAGGAAAAGAAATGGATCGTCAGATCGAGGGTGTCATTTCCCAAACGAGAATCCAGAATGTGAGAAAACGTCTGATTTCCAAGTTGTCGAAGGGGTACAGACAGAGAGTTGGGATTGCCCAGGCACTTCTTGGAAATCCGAAAGTTATTATTTTAGATGAGCCTACCGTAGGATTGGATCCGATTCAGATTATTGAGATCCGTGATCTGATCAAGCAGTTGGGGAAAAATCATACAGTTATTTTAAGCTCCCATATTTTATCAGAGGTGCAGGCAATCTGTGAAAAAGTGTTGATTATTTCTGGTGGGAAATTAATTGCATTTGATGAACCGGAACATTTGGAGAAGTCGCTGGCAGGTTCTAACGAAATCTTGTTTACAACAGAGGCAACGCGGGAAGAAGTAGAGGAAATGAAGTCTTTACTTGGTGAAATTACAGAGGTGTCTTACCGTGAGACGCAAGACGGCCTTTTAAGTGTGACAATGAAGACAGATTCTGATGATATCCGTGGAATCAGCCGTAAGCTTTCTATGGAATTTGCAAAGAGAGAAAAAGCGCTTTACGAGCTGACCTCCAAGAAAGCAAATTTGGAAGATATCTTCCTGGAGCTGACAGAAGCTGCTGACCCGGCAGATGTTCCTGAAAAAGATAGTGAACAGGTGAAAGCAGATCTTCGGGATATGGAAATCAGTGGTCTGGAAGAAATCGGCGGTCTTGAGAAAGACGAGACTGACGAGGAAGAATACCGGAATAAAAAGAAACAGGAAGAGGAGGAGAAAACAGAATGAAAGCAGTATTAAAACATGAGCTGTCCGGTTATTTTCATTCTCTGACGGCCTATGTATTCGGAGCATTTCTTCTTGTATTCGTAGGAATCGGATCTATGCTCTACAATATCCAGCAGGCAGTTGCGAACTTTGAATATGTGCTTGGATTTATCAGCCTTATATTTGTCGGATTAGTGCCGATCCTGACTATGAGAGTTCTGGCAGAAGAGCGAAAACAGAGAACAGACCAACTTCTTTATTCGCTGCCGATTACAACGACAGATATTATCCTTGGAAAATATCTTGCGCTTTTAGTCGTATTTTTAATTCCACTAGTAATTGTTGCTTTTTATCCACTAATCTTTGCAAAGTTTGGAGATGTCTATCTTTTGACATCGTATGGAAGCTTGATTGCATTTTTCATTATGGGTGCAGCACTTATTGCGATAGGAATGTTTATTTCTTCGTTGACAGAGAATCTTGGAATGGCAGCAGGGATCTGTGTGGCAGTTGTATTGTTCAATTATTACAGTGTCAGTTTGGCGGATTACATTTCCAGTAGTGTGATAGGTTCCATTATCGCACTTGTTGTATTGATTTTGATTGTCGGTCTGATTATTAAGATCCTGACGAAAAATGATGCGGTTGCGGCAGGTGTTGGTGCAGTTTTATTGATTGTAGTTGCTGTGATTTATTTTGCAAAGAAAAGTGTGTTCGAAGGACTGCTTCCGAATATTATGAAGACGTTGTCCTTGTTTGAACGGTTTTATACATTTGTAAATGGAGTGTTTGATATGACAGTTATTGTATTTTATCTGTCTGTCATTGTATTCTTCTTGTTCCTCTGTGTTCAGTCACTTGAGAAAAGGAGGTACAACTAATGAAGAACAAAACAGCTTTAAAAGGCGGTACTTATTCTATTGTATTGACAACAATTGTGCTTGCAATTCTGGTCGTGGTAAATATATTTGCCCAGGCACTGCCGTCTTCTGTAACCCAGTATGATATCAGTTCCACGAAACTTTATTCTATCACAAGCAACACAAAAGTTGTTGTAAATGCATTGGAAGAGGATGTGACAATTTACTGGGTCGTACAGAATGGTAAAGAAGACGATGTCATTGAAAAGCTTTTGGACAAATATGATACATTATCTGATCATATTAAAATAAAAAAGAAGAATCCGGATATTTATCCGACATTTACCCAGAAATATACAAGTGATGAGGTTGCCAACAACAGTCTGATCGTAGAGTGTGGGGATCGCAATCGTTATATCGCATATAGTGACATCTACGTAACCAGTGGAAGCGCATATTCAGGCTACAGTGGAACGACTTCATTTGACGGAGAAGGAGCAATCACTTCTGCGATTGATTATGTAGTGAACAGCGAACAGCCAAAGATGTATATACTGAATGGACACGGCGAAGCAGAACTTTCCACGACATTTAGCAATCAGCTTACAAAAGAAAATATTGAGACGGAAGAAATTTCGCTTCTGACAACCAATGAAGTTCCGGATGATGCAGATTTTGTGTTAATAAATGCGCCGTCCAGTGATATTTCTGAGGAAGAAAAAAATATACTGGAGAATTATTTTGACAACGGAGGTAAGTTGCTTGTTATGGCAGGACCGGTGGAGAGTGGAGACCTTCCGAACCTTTACGGCCTGTTGTCTGATTATGGTGTAAAATCTGATAACGGAGTTGTTGTTGATACAGACCATGATCACTATGCTTTTCAGGCACCGTATATCCTGATGCCGACCATTGAGAGCAGCGACATTACAGATCCGCTTCTGGATGAGAATTATTATGCAATCGTACCGATCGCAAGAGGACTGGAAGTTGGAAACACGGATAAAGATGTAAATGTGACGTCACTTCTCACAACATCAGACGAGGCATATTCAAAGGTGGCAGGATACAATCTGACAACTTATGATAAAGAAGACGGGGATACAGATGGACCATTTACGTTAGGAGTAGATATTACACAGGATGAAAATGATGGACAGATGATCTGGTATGCATCTTCTTATCTGGTCGATGATACATACAACAGTTATTCTTCCGGAGCAAACCTGGATCTGGTCATGAATTCTATATCTTCACTGGTAGGACAGCGTGACGCAGTTTCAATTAGAAGTAAATCCTTACAATACAATTATCTGACAATCAGTGATTCTACTTCGTCAATTCTGAAGCTTGTCATGATCGGAGTATTTCCGATTGTTTATCTGGCTGTTGGTATTGCGATTGTTGTGAAGAGGAGATGGGCAAATGAAGCGAACTAAAAAATTATATATCCTGCTTGGAGTTTTAGTGGTGATATGTATTGCCACATTTGCTCTGAGTAAGACAGAAGAAAAGAAAGAAAATATTAAAAACAGTGACAAAACGGTTTTAGAAGTGGACAGTGATTCTGTGAATAAAATCTCCTGGAAGAGCAGCTCTGGAAGTCTTGCCTTTGAAAAAAAGGATGGTACATGGACTTACACCGATGATGCAAACTTCCCGGTAGATCAAGATAAGATTGCCGAGAGATTAAAACTATTCAAAGAATTTGGAGTGGCATTTGAGATTGAAGATGTGGATGATTATGGACAGTACGGTCTGGATAATCCGGAATGTACAATCACATTGGAGACAGACGATGAGACTTATGAAATCTCACTGGGTGATTATAGTACCATGGATTCACAGCGTTATGTTTCAATCGGAGATGGAAATGTGTACCTTGTGAAAAATGATCCGATGGATAGTTTTAATGTGACGATTGATGCACTTGTGAAAAATGATGAGATTCCAAACTTTAATCAGGTGGAGAAGATTTCAGAAATTAAAGTTTCCGGATCTACTTCTTTGGATGCAAAATACAAAGAAAATGATGGCCTTTCTGACAATGAGGACGACGTTTATTTTGTGAACAAAGATAAAGAAGAACAGCCGCTGGATACGAATCTTGTGAAAACCTATCTGAACAATGTAAATGCACTGAATTTTGGAACGTATGTGACTTATAATGCAACAGATGAAGAACTTGTAAAATATGGACTTGATGAACCACAGTATAATCTGGAGGTAAAATATACACCGAAGTCCGAGGATTCTTCGGAGGATTCTGGTGACAGTAAAGATTCAGAAGCAGGCAGCAGTGAGAAAACATTTATACTTCATGTCAGCGCAAAACAGGACGACAAAGCCTATGTCAGAATCGGAGATTCCAAGATTATCTACGAGATTACAGAAGATGAATATAAGAATGTGACAGATGGTTCTTATGATTCGCTGAGACATAAATCAGTTGTAACAGCGGATCTTTCCGATGTGGACAGTGTAAAAGTGACGCTGGAAGATAAAGATTACACCATTGATCTGTCTGAGAAGAAAGGCGACGTTGTCAGTACTTATGACGGAGAAGAAATTGAAGGAACAGACTTTACAGATGCACTTAAAGCGCTGAAAGCAAGTGATTTTACAAGTGAAGAACCTTCTGAGAAAGAAGAAATCAGCTTTACGTTACATTATAAAGATGACAAATATCCGGAAAAAGAAGTTAAAATATATCGATATGATGGAACGAATTGTCTTGTGACAATTGACGGGAAATCCATATCACTAGTAAAACGAGATCTGGTCGTAGATTTGACGGAAGCAGTGAATGCAATTGTGTTGAAGTAAATGTCGTACCCCTTGAATCTGCGAGTAGAACCTAAATGTACAGGACCCCGGTGAGAGAAATCTTGCCAGGGTTCTTTACATTTATATAATCCTGCCGGAAGTTATTTATATTCTTATGTTAAAATTCTGTGATAAGAGAGGCTTTGCCCTAGACAAGAAAAAGTATCTGTGCTATCCTAGTCCCTATTGAAAAAGGAGACGGTCATTTGGATATTTATCAGATATTAGTTACACATAATAGAGAATGGACGGCAAGGGAGTTCCTGTTTTTTGTTATTGTGTTTATAGTCGTAGCATTTTGCCTGCGACAGTTGGTAAAAAGAGACAAGATGAAAGGCTTTCAGGCATATGCATGTCTCGCAGCTCTTACATTTCTTGCGATTGTATATGCATCGACAGTATTTACAAGAAATCCACAGACAGATTATCATTATAACCTTGATTTATTCTGGTCCTGGCGGGCAGTATTTCGTGGCAGCAGAGAGATGTTGAAAGAAGATATTTTAAATATTGTGTTGTTACTTCCGCTTGGTGGATTACTTCCATTTGTCTTTGACAAAAAGATCCGCTGGTGGCAGGGATTGTTATGTGGAATAGTGGTTTCGCTCGGAATCGAGATATTGCAACTTGTTCTGAAAAGAGGGCTGTTTGAGTTCGATGATATTATGAATAACAGTATAGGCTGCATGCTGGGGTGCATGTTTGGAAATCTAGTGGCTTATCTGTTAGCGGGAAAACCAATATGGCATAGAGACAGATAGAAAAGAGTTTGAGAGGTTCATGAAAAAAGTTTTATTTGCAATTAATACATTAAATAATGGCGGGGCGGAAAAGGTGCTGCTTACATTGTTGCGGTATCTGGATCCAAAAAAGTATGAGATACATCTGCTGGTCGTGTTTGGAGAAGGGATTTACTTTGAACAGATTCCTCAATATGTGAGAGTGACGCATATTTTCCCATGTAAAAGTAAAGAAGCAACAAAAGAAATACGAGAGCATGCAGCTAAGCTATATGAACAATATGTAAAAGAATCTTACGATGTTATGGTCGCGTTCCTGGAAGGACCGTCCACGAAGATTCTATCTTGCTGTAATGATCCAATGTGTCGGAAATATGCGTGGATGCATACGAACTTAAAAAAACGTCACCGCACAGCGGTATTTTACAAAAGCTTTGAAGAAGAAAAATATGCATACAGTCAGTACGATAAGATTGTATTCGTGTCAGAGGCAATTCGCGTCGCATTTGGAGAAATGTTTGGTATAGAATTAGTTCAAAATGCAGCGGTCTGTTATAATCCTTTAGAAGCAAAGACAATCCGCAGAATGGCAAGAGCCTATAAAGTGGCACATGACAAATTTACAATTTGTGCAGTGGGACGTGTGATTCCGGAAAAAGGATTTCTTCGTCTGACCAGTATCTGTGAGCATATGGTAGAAGCTGGCAGAGACTTTACTCTTAATATAGTAGGAGATGGAAAAGAATATGACCGTCTAAAAGAAATGGTCGAGTCTCATCATTTGGAAAAATGGGAGCATTTGATTGGATTTCAAGAGAACCCATATCCATATATAAAAAATGCAGACTTATTTGTCTGTTCTTCCTTGAATGAAGGATATAACCTTGCAATCAGTGAGGCGGTTATACTTGGTGTGCCGGTTATATCTACAGATTGTAGCGGAATCAAGGAAAATCTCGGTAACGGAAAATGGGGATATATTGTAGAAAATAGAAAAGAAATATTGTATCATGCAATTTCCAGATGCTTTGATGAACCGGGATTCTTAGAAGAATTAAAGAAAAAATCTGAGGCAGGTAGTATACAGGATACGTATGAAGGAAGATTAAAGAAGATAGAGAGTATAATAGAGGATGTAGTAAACTGATAAAAGTGCTATGTCCCAACTAACGGGCAAAGATGCCCTTTTTTTGATTACCTCTTCTGATTTGTGAAAAAAGAGAGGTTTTCGATTCAGATGGGAAAATAAATTGTGCAAATTGTGCAAATAAAATAAATAATAAAAACAATATTGACAATTCTGGACGGGCATGATATATT